>JABMMH010000161.1 GCA_013205645.1 Polaromonas sp.
CAGCTCAAGGGCTTGCCGGTGGTCATTGGCGGCGGTCGTCGTCGGGTGGACGTCGCCTTGCTAGAGGCTTCAGGTGTAACCCATGACGAACGCGCGCTGCGCTTCATTCCAATCGACGACTTCCCCAGACTCAAAGACTATGTGGGGCGCGGCGTCATCACCACCGCGACCTATGCCGCCCGGCAGTTCGGTGTTGGCTCCGCCATGGGCATGATGAAAGCGGCCAAGCTCTGCCCTGACGCGATTGTGCTGCCGGTGGATTTTGACGAGGTGCGCAAGTACTCGCGAGCCTTCAAAGAGGCGATTCGGGAAGTCGCGCCGCTGGTGGAAGATCGTGGCGTAGACGAAGTCTATGTCGACTTCACCGACGTGCCGGGCGGTCAGCGTGACGGCGGTCGTTCGCTGGCGCGGCTGCTTCAGCGCAGCATTCTGGAGAAGACCGGCCTGACTTGCTCCATCGGTGTCGCGCCGAACAAACTCATCGCAAAAATGGCCAGCGAGTTCAACAAGCCAAATGGGATTTCGATTGTTCAGGAAGCCGACCTGCAAAGCATGATCTGGCCGCTGCCGTGTCGCAAGATCAACGGCATTGGACCGAAGTCGGATGCCAAGCTGGCGGCGCTGAACATTCACACGATTGGCGAGATGGCGGCGCAAGAGATCGGTTGGCTGATCGACCGCTTTGGCCAAGCCACCGGGGCTTGGATGCATGACGCGGCTTGGGGCCGCGACAGCCGGCCGGTGGTGACTGACAGCGAGCCGGTGTCGATGAGCCGTGAGACGACTTTTGAGCGTGACCTGCACGCGGTGCGCGACAAAGCTGAGCTGGGTGCCGTCTTCACCCGGCTGTGCGAGAAGGTCGCCGAAGACCTGCAACGCAAGGGTTATGTGGGAAAGACCATCGGCATCAAGCTGCGCTATGACAACTTCCAAAGTGTCACGCGCGACCAGACGCTGATGCACTACACGGCCGATGCCCAAACTATCCGGCAGACCGCTGGCTTGGCACTCAAGCGCGTGCCTTTGACTAAAAAGCTGCGGCTGCTGGGCGTGCGCGTCGGCACCTTGTTGAAGGCGGAAGACGCAACGTTGCCAGCTTCTTTAGGTGCGACCGCTGAAGAGCCTGTGCCGCCTTACATGGATCAGCTTTTTTAAACCCGGTTCATTGGCGCGCCGTGCGCACCGCCGCTGGCAGCGCCTGCGGGTAGCTGGTGCGAAATGGGTTGATGTCCAAGCCACCGCGCCGCGTGTAGCGGGCATAAACTGCCAACTTGGCCGGTTTGCAGCGGCGCCAAATGTCCATGAAAATTCGCTCGACGCACTGCTCATGAAACTCGTTGTGGTTGCGAAAACTCACCAAGTATTGCAGCAGACCTTCTTGGTCAATTTGCGGTCCTGTGTAGCTGATTTGCACGCTGCCCCAATCCGGCTGGCCGGTCACCAAGCAATTGCTTTTGAGTAAGTGGCTGGTCAACACTTCAGTCACAGACGTTTCGTCGGTGTTGGCTGTCAATAGATCAGGCGCAGGTGTGTAGCGCGTGCACTCGACGTCAAGCCGGTCGAGATTCAGGCCATCAAGCTCTTGCAGGGGCTCGCGGTCAAACAAGTCGGGCAGCAGCAGCTTGACGCCAATGGAGGGTGGTGCGCTTGCTGTTGCTGGCATTACCGCGCCGCGCCAAGCGGCTTCACTGAGGTCGCGCCTGAGCAACGCCAGCACCGCACTGGCATCGGCAAAGCGGCTGTTGTTGAAGCTGTTCAGATACAGCTTGAATGACTTGCTTTCGATGATGTTGGGCGTTTCGCACGGCACCACCACTTGTGCCAGCGCCACCTGCGGCTTGCCGCGCAAGTTGAGCCAGCTGAGTTCATAGGCGGTCCACATGTCGGCGCCAAAAAAGGGTGCTTGTGCGGCTACGCCGATCTCCTCCCGCTTGCCAGCACGGGCGATCGGAAACAGCAGGGAGGCGTCGTATTCATCCGCATAAGCAGAGGCTTTGCCCAGCTGGGATTGTTCAGGTGAGTTCATGGTGTGAGGTCAATCAAAGCTTCAAATAAATTCGCGTTCGCGCAGCCACTTGGTGGCGATCCATTTGTCGCCGCTGAGCACCGGCGCGCCGCCATGCAGGGTTCGGCTGACGGGGTGCGGCTGGCTGTAGTTGAAAAACACGGCATTGCCGCACTTGGGCACAACCGTCAAAGCGGCATCAGGAAAAACCGTGGCACCGCCGGCCTCGGGCTCGTTCAGGTAGATCACCAACGTGGCCACGCGCTGGCCGCCGCGCTGCAAAATGCTGGCTGTGCCGGGCTCGGCCGGGTCAAAAAAATCATAGTGCGGTTTGTACTCTGTGCCGGGGCCGTAGTGCAGCACTTGCAAGCCTTCGCCGTTTTGCACAGGCCAGTCCAGCAGTGCGCCAATACGCGCTTCAATGCGGCTGATGAGCGCGCTCTCGCCGCGCTCAAAAAACATGCCTTCGCTGGTCCGCGCTTGATTGGTTTCTTCGCCACCGGTTTTGACATCGACCGTGAGCGAGCGCGACATGCGAGGTGCGGCTGCATTGATCAGCGCTTGACACTCTTCGCGGCTCAGCAGCCCTTCCAGCACCAACAGCGGCGGGTCTTGCAGCACCGTGATGGCATTGACTTGCCGATCGCCCGCGTGCAGCGCCAACCGTTCGCCGGCGTGCGCAGGCCAAGGCACCGGCAGCGGGAAGGGCAAGTTATTTGCCGCCACGAAGGCCGGCATGGCCAGCAGATGCCGGGCCGCGGCATCGCCCCAGCCAGCGTCGAGCAGCGACTTCAGCAGCTGGTCCGGGCCAAAGCCAGCGGCTCGCTGCTCGGCCAGCCACGCACTCACTGCGGGTGTGATGTCTTGCTCGAGGGTGTTGTTGGCGAAGGCGTTATTGCTCACGGGAAACCTCCTTGAGATCCTAGTGGATCAGCTCGACTGGCGACGAAACACCAGACGGTCGGGCTCGGACACGTCGGGTGAATAGTCATAGCCCTCAAGGTTAAAGGATTCCAGTTTTTTCACGCTGTCGAGCTTGTTTTCAATCGCGTAACGCACCATCAAACCACGCGCGCGCTTGGCCATGAAACTGATGATCTTGTACTCGCCAGCTTTGAGTTCTTGAAACACGCAAGTCACCACGCGAGGCTTCAAGGCCTTGCGGTCAACCACCTTGAAATACTCTTCGCTGGCAAGATTGACGACTACTGGCGAGGCATCGGCGGCCGCCCGTTCGTTCAGGTAATTGGAAATCTCGCTGCCCCAAAACTGGTACAGATTTTTGCCACGCGCAGTGGTCAGGGCGGTGCCCATTTCAAGCCGATAAGGCTGCATCCAGTCCAGTGGCCGCAGCACGCCATAGAGTCCGCTCAAGATGCAGACATGGGCTTGCGCCCACTGCAAATCGGGCTCATTCAAGGTCTTGGCATTCAGCCCCTCGTAGACATCGCCGTTGAAGGCCAGTGCCGCCTGCTTTGAATTTTTGGCGGTGAACTTCGGCGACCACGCCTCGTAGCGCGCCACATTCAGGTCAGACAAGTTGTCAGAGAGCTTCATCAAACTGCTGATTTGCTGCGGTGACTGCGTCTTCAGCACCTCGATCAGCTCCGCTGACTGGCGCGTGAAAAGCGGCTGCGTGTGGCTGGCCACATGCGCAGGCGTATCGTAGTCAAGGGCTTTGGCTGGGGAAAGAAGAAACAGCATAGGCAGTAGGGTGTGTGAGCAGGCGAAGCCAAGACTTTACGCTGTCGGAAATGTCCCCGGCAGCAAAATACTTTTGTCGACGGTTTGGATGTCGGTGTGGCCGCAAAAAGCCATGGTGATGTCGAGTTCTTTGTGGATGATTTGCAGCGCTTTGGTCACGCCGGCTTCGCCCATGGCACCCAAGCCGTAGACCATGGCGCGGCCAATCAAGGTGCCGCGCGCGCCCAAAGCCCAGGCCTTGAGAACGTCTTGGCCGGAGCGAATCCCGCCGTCCATCCAGACTTCGATGTCTGAGCCGACAGCAGCCACGATGGCTGGCAACGCCTCGATGCTGGACTGCGCGCCGTCGAGTTGGCGGCCGCCATGGTTGCTGACGACGATGGCGTCGGCACCGCTTTGCACCGCGAGCTTGGCGTCTTCAACGTCTTGAATGCCCTTCAAAATCAGCTTGCCGCCCCAGCGTTCTTTGACCCAGGCGACGTCGGCCCAAGACAAGCTCGGATCGAACTGTTCGTTGGTCCACGCCGACAGCGAGCGCATGTCGCTCACGCCTTTGACGTGTCCCACCAAGTTACCGAACGTGTGCCGGCGGGTACCCGCCATGCCGAGGCACCAACGCGGCTTGGTCATCAGGTTGATGATGTTGGCCAGGGTGGGTTTGGGCGGCGCCGTCAGACCGTTTTTCAAGTCTTTGTGGCGCTGACCGATGACTTGCAAGTCAAGCGTCAAGACCAAGGCGGTGCACCCGGCTTTGCGGGTGCGCTCGATCATGGCGGCCATGGCCTCACGGTCACGCATCATGTACAGCTGGTACCAAAAAGGTGCTTGGGTGTTGGCCGCAATGTCTTCGATTGAGCAAATGCTCATGGTCGACAAGATGAACGGAATGCCGAATTTCTCAGCCGCCTTGGCGGCCTTGATTTCACCATCGGCATGCTGCATGCCCGTCAGCCCGACCGGCGCAATCGCCACCGGCATTTTCACGTTGATGCCGACCATTTGGGTGGCGGTGCTGCGGTTTTCCATGTTGACGGCGACGCGCTGACGCAGCTTGATCTTTTGGAAATCGGTTTCGTTGGCGCGGTACGTGCCTTCCGTCCACGAGCCCGAGTCAGCGTAGTCGTAAAACATGCGCGGCACGCGCTTTTCGGCCAGAACGCGAAGGTCTTCAATGTTGGTGATCACGGTCATTGTTCTGGTTTCCTTGTTTTTGTCTCAGGTGCTATTGTTTTTGCGTTATTGGAGGCGACCGCGATGCCGCGCAATCTGCGCCCTGACCTGCGCCGGTGCGGTACCGCCCAAGGTGTTGCGGGCGTTCAGTGAGCCGCGCAGGCTGAGCACTTCGTAGACGTCTTCCTCGATTTTCGGGTTGAAGCTTTGCAGTGTGGCCAGTGGCAGTTCAGACAAATCAACGCCTTGACCGATGGCGGTTTTAACGGCGTGGGCGACGGCTTCGTGGGCGTCACGGAAAGGCAGGCCTTTTTTGACCATGTAGTCGGCCAAGTCTGTGGCTGTGGCGTAGCCCTTCAAGGCGGCGCGTTCCATGGCTTCAGCTTTGACGGTGATACCGCCGACCATCTCGGCAAAAATGCGCAGCGTGTCTTTCAGCGTGTCGACCGTGTCGAACAACGGCTCTTTGTCTTCTTGGTTGTCTTTGTTGTAAGCCAGTGGTTGGCCCTTCATCAGGGTCACCAAACCCATCAAATGGCCGACCACGCGGCCGGTTTTGCCACGGGCGAGTTCGGGCACGTCCGGGTTTTTCTTTTGCGGCATGATCGATGAGCCGGTGCAAAAACGGTCGGCCAGGTCGATGAAGCCAAAGCTCTGGCTCATCCACAAAATAAGTTCTTCGCTGAGGCGGCTGGTGTGCACCATCGCCAGCGTGGCGGCTGCCGTGAACTCGATCGCGAAGTCACGGTCGCTGACCGCGTCCAAGCTGTTTTGGCAAACCGCAGGCAGACCTTGCGCGTCGACCATGCCGAGCGCACGGGCTACGTGTTCGCGGTCCAGCGGGTAGCTGGTGCCGGCCAGTGCAGCCGCACCCAAGGGCAGGCGATTCACGCGCTTACGCACGTCGAGCATGCGTTCGGCATCGCGTGCAAACATCTCGACATAGGCCAGCATGTGGTGGCCAAA
>JABMMH010000162.1 GCA_013205645.1 Polaromonas sp.
GCGGGTGTGGTGGCTGACTCGGTGCCCGAGCTGGAATGGAAAGAAACCGAAGCCAAGGCGCGCGCACTGCTGCGCGCCAGCGAGTTGGTTGAAGAAGGACTGGAGTAAGCCATGACGCTGATTTACCCGGTAGAACACTGCCGCACCATGGCCGACGTGCGCCGCAACATTGACGCGCTCGACGAGCGCATCGTGGCGCTGGTGGCCGAGCGCAGCGGCTACGTGGCCCAGGCCGCCCGCATCAAGCAAAACGCCGATCAGGTGCACGACCAGGCGCGCATCGACTTCATTGTCGACCGCGTCACCGCCATGGCCCGCGCCCAGGGCGCGCCCGAAGCCGTGCTTGAGGCGGCTTACCGCGCCATGATTGCCGCATTCATTGAATTTGAGCGCGGCGAATTCAAGCGCCTGCGCCAGGAGGCCTAAGCCATGTCACGCATGAAACTCTTGATGATCGACAACTACGACAGCTTCACCTACAACATCGTCCAGTACTTTGGCGAGTTGGGGGCTGAGGTGGAGGTGCTGCGCAATGACGAGGTGACGCTGGCCGACATCGAAGCGCGCGCGCCCGACCGGCTGGTGATTTCGCCTGGACCGTGCTCGCCGGCCGAGGCGGGGATTTCCGTCGCTGCGATTCAACACTTCGCCGGCAAGCTACCCATCCTTGGCGTGTGTTTGGGCCATCAGGCGATTGGCGTAGCGTTTGGCGGCAAGATCATTCGCTCGCAGCAACTCATGCACGGCAAGACCAGCGTCATCACCACGACGCAAGAGGGCGTGTTTGCCAACTTGCCGGAGAAGTTTGTCGTGAATCGCTACCACTCGCTGGCGATTGAACGCGCTTCTTGCCCCGATGTGTTGGCGGTGACGGCCTGGACTGACGACGGCGAGATCATGGGTGTGCGCCACAAGACGCTGGCCATTCAAGGGGTTCAATTTCACCCTGAATCCATCCTCACCGAGCATGGCCATGCCCTGCTGAAAAACTTTCTGTTGCAGGCCTGAACGTTGGCCGTCGCCTGATTGTTGTTCCCCGTATTTCGAAAGCGTCAAGATGTCCCAATCGCAGAAGATCACGCCCCAAGAAGCCTTGCAACGGACGATCGAGCACCGTGAGATTTTTCACGACGAGATGCTGCACATCATGCGACTCATCATGAACGGTGAGATGTCGCCGGTGATGATGGCGGCGTTCATCACCGGCTTGCGCGTCAAGAAAGAAACCATCGGTGAGATCACCGCTGCGGCCCAAGTCATGCGCGAGTTTTCAACCAAGGTCGAGGTGGCCGACAAGACGCATTTGGTCGACATCGTCGGCACCGGCGGCGACGGTTCACACACCTTCAACATCTCCACCTGCGCCATGTTTGTAGCAGCGGCGGCCGGCGCTAAGGTCAGCAAGCATGGCGGCCGCAGCGTCAGCAGCAAGTCGGGCAGCGCCGACGTGTTGGAGTCTTTGGGCGTCAACATCAACTTGTCACCGGAAGCGATTGCACGCTGCCTTGCGACGGTGGGCGTTGGCTTCATGTTTGCGCCCAACCATCATCCGGCGATGAAAAACGTCGCACCGATTCGCAAAGAACTCGGTGTCCGCACGATCTTCAACATCCTCGGCCCGTTGACGAATCCGGCCAGTGCGCCGAATATCTTGATGGGTGTTTTTCACCCGGACCTGGTCGGTATTCAGGTGCGGGCCTTGCAGCGACTGGGTGCCGAGCACGCCTTGGTGGTCTATGGCAAGGACGGCATGGATGAGATCAGCTTGGGCGCTGCGACCGTGGTGGGTGAGCTCAAAAACGGCGAGATCACCGAGTACGAAATTCACCCCGAAGATTTTGGCTTGCCGATGGCTGGTAGCCGCGCTCTGCGCGTCGAAACACCAGAGCAGTCGATGAAAATGCTCAAGGGGGTACTGGACGGCGAAGCGGGTGCGCCTGCCGATATCGTCGCACTCAACGCGGGAGCGGCCTTGTACGCCGCCAACGTGGCTGTGTCGATGGTTGAAGGCATCGCGCTGGCGCGTCAGGCGATTGCGTCAGGCGCGGCTAGGCGCACGCTGGACGCGTTGGTCAAAGCCACGCACGCGGAACAAGCCGCAGCATAAGCATCAATAATCAGTTTTTGCATTTTTTCTATCACGACAACATCGGTACCTCAACACATGGCTGACATCCTCGACCAGATCATCGCGGTCAAACGCCAAGAAGTAGCCACTGCGCTGCAACGCAAGCCGCTCGCCGTCATGCGCGAAGATGCCGAATCGCGCGTCCTCACGCGTGACTTTGTTGGCGCCATGCGCAGCAAGATCGCGGCGGGTCAAGCAGCGGTGATTGCTGAGATCAAAAAAGCCAGCCCCTCCAAGGGCGTTTTGCGCGCCGACTTCATTCCTGCCGACATCGCCCAGAGCTATGCCGAGCACGGTGCGGCTTGCTTGTCGGTGCTGACCGATCAGCAGTTTTTCCAGGGCAGCACGGACTACCTGAAGCAGGCGCGGGCCTCGTGTGACTTGCCTGTGTTGCGCAAAGATTTCATCATCGACGCCTACCAAGTGTATGAAGCGCGGGCGATGGGGGCTGACTGCATTTTGCTGATTGCCGCCTGTCTGGACGACGCTCAAATGAAGAGCTTTGAAGCACTGGCCATGTCGCTCGACATGGCCGTGCTGGTGGAGGTGCATGACCGCGCAGAGTTAGACCGCGCGCTCCAACTCAAAACGCCTTTGTTGGGCATCAACAACCGAAATTTGAAAACCTTCGAAGTCACGCTCGACACCACGCTGGGCATGATCAAGGATGTGCCTGCCGACCGTTTGTTGGTGACTGAATCCGGCATCAGTACCGTGGCTGATGTGCAACTTTTGCGGCGAGCTGGCGTCAATGCTTACTTGGTCGGCGAAGCCTTCATGCGCGCAGAAGACCCCGGTGTTGCGCTGGCGCATTTGTTCACCTGATGATTCAGCAGGCCAATTTCGCCTTTGACGATGCGGGATTGCAAAACACCAGTCCCGAGCGACTTACTGCTTGGAACCCAGCCCTTTGGCCGATCGATTCCAGCTGGGCGCCTGTTGTTGACGGTTTTTTAGCCAGTTCGACTGGTCAGAAGCTGGCCCAATTTGTTGCGCAGCGTTTGGCCGACGGCGCTGTTATTTATCCATCCCACCCCCTGCGCGCCTTGGCGTTGACCCCGCTGCCCGCGGTCAAGGTGGTGATTCTGGGTCAAGACCCATACCACGGCCCGAACCAAGCGCATGGCTTGGCGTTTTCGGTGCGGCACGGCAACCGGATACCGCCGAGCTTGCGAAATATATTCAAAGAAATTGACCGAGATGCTGCACAAGTCGGTGTTGCTTCGGCGTCACAGCCAGTGCCATCCGGGCTTCGCAGTGGCTCGCTCGAAGCGTGGGCGCAGCAAGGCGTGTTGCTGCTCAACACCTGCATGACGGTTGAAGACGGTGCCCCCGGCAGCCATGCCAAGCAAGGTTGGGAAGCGCTCACGGACGCGCTGATTCAGGCTGTAGCCGCTGCGGCAGACCCTGTGGTGTTCATGTTGTGGGGCGCTCATGCCCAAGCCAAGCGAGAGCAGATCAAGGGCGAGCACCTGGTGCTGACCGCCAATCATCCGTCGCCATTGTCGGCGAATCGACCGCCGCAGCCATTTTTGGGCTGCGGTCATTTTGTTGCCGCCAATGCTTGGTTGCAAGCGCGTGGGTATAAAGTCATCGAATGGTCGTGAGCGGCGAAGAAACCATGGCATAATCCGTGGTTCACTTGAAGGATGGGTGTCCGAGTGGTTAAAGGAGGCAGACTGTAAATCTGTTCGCTAACGCGTACGCTGGTTCGAATCCAGCCCCATCCACCAAGCTTTCGAAGAATTCCTATGGGGTCTCTTTGAATGTCTTGGGCTTGTCGGTAGTGAGTTGGTGAAAATAGTTTCAGAGCTGCGGGAGTAGTTCAATGGTAGAACCCTAGCCTTCCAAGCTAATGACGCGGGTTCGATTCCCGTCTCCCGCTCCAGTTGGTGCTCCGTGTGGGGTCTTGCTGGGGTCGGTGCTCTGATTTGTTTTTGTTGGCGCATTGCAGAGTGTTTGATTGACGAGTTGAGTTTTTGAAGGCCCATTTGGCTCAGTGGCAGAGCACTCCCTTGGTAAGGGAGAGGTCCCGGGTCCGATTCCCGGAATGGGCACCAGTTTGATGCAGCAGGCCACGGCAGGTTGCGGTTGTTTTATTTGATGTGTAAATCTTCATAAATTTCTGGAGTTTGGAAAATGGCAAAAGGCAAATTTGAGCGGACCAGACCGCACGTCAACGTCGGCACGATTGGCCACGTTGACCATGGCAAGACCACCTTGA
>JABMMH010000163.1 GCA_013205645.1 Polaromonas sp.
AGTTCAACACCCGCGAAGAAAATCAGGCGGAGTCTTTCCGCAAAATGCTGCTGGCCATGGCCCGCGACGTTCGCGTGATTTTGATCAAGTTGGCCGACCGCACGCACAACATGCGCACGCTGAGCGACGTGCCGCGCACCAAGTGGGCCCGCATCTCCAGCGAAACGCTAGAAATTTACGCGCCGATTGCCCACCGCCTGGGCTTGAACACCACCTACCGCGAGTTGCAGGATCTGTCCTTTCAGCATCTGCACCCTTGGCGCTACGTCACGCTGGACAAAGCCCTGTCGCGTTCACGCGGAAGGCGCCGCGATGTCATCACGCGGGTCAAAACGGAAGTCGAAGCCGCGTTTGCATCCGCCAACATACCCGTGCAAATTTTTGGGCGCGAGAAAACGCTGTACTCGATTTACAGCAAGATGGACGAAAAGCATTTGTCGTTTGCGCAGGTGACCGACATTTACGGCTTTCGCGTGATCGTCGACAACTTGACGGCTTGCTACACCTCCATGGGTGTGCTGCACCAGCTCTACAAACCACTGCCCGGCCGCTTCAAGGATTACATCGCGATCCCGAAGATCAACGGCTACCAGTCGCTGCACACCACGCTGGTTGGGCCCTTCGGCACCAACATTGAGTTTCAGATGCGCACCGAAGCCATGCATGTGGTGGCCGAGTCTGGCGTGGCTGCGCACTGGCTTTACAAAGCCGCAACGCCGGGCAGCGATGACTCGCAAAACCTGGGCACGCAGTGGCTGCAGTCGCTGCTCGACATCCAGCATGAAACCGGCGATGCTGCCGAGTTTTGGGACCATGTCAAGATTGATCTGTTCCCGGACGCGGTCTATGTGTTCACACCCAAAAGCAAGATCATGGCGATGCCACGTGGCGCCACCATCGTCGACTTCGCCTACGCTATTCACAGCGACATCGGCCACCGCGCGGTGGCCGCCAAGGTCAACGGCGAGCAAGTGCCGCTGCGCACCGTGTTGCACAACGGCGACGTGATTGAGATCGTCACCACCCCGGCCTCCAGCCCCAATCCTGCTTGGCTGGGGTTTGTCCGCACCGGCAAGGCGCGATCGAAAATCCGCCATTACCTCAAAACCATGGCGCTCACTGAGTCGCAAGACTTGGGCGAGAAAATGCTGGCCCATGCATTGCGTGCAGAAGGCATCGACAAACTGCCTGAAGACGACGAAAAAAACCACCCGCTGTGGGAGAAAATTCTGCGCTTCAGCGGCAACCGTTCGCGGGCCGACTTGCTGACCGACGTCGGTCTGGGCAAACGCATTGCCACCATTCTGGCCAAGCGCATCGTCGGACTGCTAGGCGAGATCGGCGAAAAACCAGACGTGCTGCTGATGAGCCGCGAACGCTTCACCGAGCACGAGGCGGTGTCCCAAGGCGCACTGCTGCTGGACGGCAGCGAAGGCACTTCCATCCACTTTGCCAAGTGCTGCAAACCCATCCCTGGCGACAACGTCATCGGCTATCTGGGACGCGGCGAAGGCCTGGTGGTGCACACCGAAGACTGCGCCGTGGCCAAGCGGCTGGTGCAGCGCGACAGCGAGCGCTTCATTGCCGTGGACTGGTCCGATGAACCGGTGCGCGCCTTTGAAACTGATTTGCTGGTCACCGTTTCGAACGGCAAAGGCGTCTTGGCCCGGGTCGCTGCGGCCATGGCTTCCGCTGAGTCTGACATCACACAAGTTCAGATTGAGCCAGGCTCTGGCCAGGACGCGACGAATTTACGCTTCGGCGTTGCCGTTCGCGACCGGGTTCACCTGGCAGCCGTCATGCGCAACGTCAAACGTGCGACATCGGTGCTGCGTGTGCAACGGGTCAAGTCTGGGGTTTAAACCTCAGTTTTTTGGTGGCGGCGCGGGGTAACTCACCTCCAGCACCTCCACCACTTGCACGCCGCTGGGCGTCACCAAGTTAACCTCGTCACCGACGCGCGCCTTGAGCAGCGTCCGTGCCGCCGGCGAGACCCAGCTGATCTCTCCGGCTGAGCTGTCCGCCTCATCAATGCCCAAGATGGTCACGCGTTGCTCGGTCTTGCCGTCGACCAAGTAAAGCACCGTCGCACCAAAAAACACCTGGTCTCCGCCGTGATGAACGGACGGGTCGGCGATCTCCGCGATCTCTAGCCGCTTAGTCAAGAAGCGGATTCTGCGGTCAATTTCGCGCAGGCGTTTTTTGCCGTAAATGTAGTCGCCGTTTTCTGATCGATCACCATTGCTGGCGGCCCAATGAACAATGTCCACGACCTTGGGCCGTTCGTTGTCGATCAGATCCAACAGCTCGGCTTTGAGGCGCGCGTAACCGCTGGGCGTGATGTAGTTTTTGCCGCCAATCGGCAGTGGCGGTAGCGCCAGCTCTTCATCGTCCGAATCGGTTTCTTTGGTGAAGGCTTTGCTCATGAGGTTGACAGTGACAACTGCGTTGCAAAAGAATGAGCTTACCGTGATTTAGAACAAAGCAATCAAAGCCTCAACAGATTCGGGCATGATGTTTCAAAAACGAACCCGGTGCAACATGAAGCTGGCATTGCTGTCTGATATTCACGCCAACATCCAAGCCTTTGATGCGTGCCCGGTGGATGTCAAGACAGTTGTCGCATAAAGCTTGTTGCTCAAGCGGCTAGCTGCGTGGGTTGATTCTGTTTCTTTCGTGTTTCCGGGTTGAGGTGAACTTCTGCTATTCGGTCCCAA
>JABMMH010000164.1 GCA_013205645.1 Polaromonas sp.
ACTTTTACCCGCTTTCAACCTCGCAAATGTCAATGTCAACAGGAGACAAAAAAATGAAACTCAAGCTTCTCGCCCTCTCGATGACCCTCGGATTTGCCGCTTTCGCCTCCGCGCAGAACACCGGCCCGGTCAAGATCGGCTTCATCACCGACATGTCCGGCTTGTACGCAGACATTGACGGCCCGGCCGGCGCTGAAGCGATCAGATGGGCGGTGCAGGACTTTGGCGGCAAAGTGCTGGACCGTCCGATTGAAGTACTGGTTGCCGACCATCAGAACAAGGCCGACGTGGCCTCGTCCAAAGCCCGCGAATGGGTTGACAAAGACGGCTTGTCAATGCTGATTGGCGGCACCAGCTCCGGCACGGCGATTGCCATGTCCAAAGTCATGGCTGAAAAGAAGCGTCCATTCATCGCCGTCGGCGCCGGCTCGGCCCGCCTGACCAATGAAGATTGCACGCCTTACACAGTTCACTATGCCTACGACACGGTAGCGCTGGCGAAAGTGGCAGGCACGGCGCTCGTCAAGGCTGGCAACAAGAGCTGGTTCTTCCTGACAGCTGACTACGCGTTTGGCTACTCGCTGGAAGGCGACGCCACCACAGTGGTCAAGGCAAACGGCGGCACTGTGGCTGGTGCGGTGCGCCACCCCTTGAGCGCTTCAGACTTTTCATCTTTCCTGCTGCAGGCCCAGGCCTCCAAGGCGCAAATTCTGGGACTGGCCAATGCCGGCGGCGACACCATCAACGCCATGAAGGCCGCAAAGGAATTCGGCATTACCAAGACCATGAAAGTGGCCGGTCTGCTGGTATTCATCAACGACGTCCACAGCCTGGGACTTGCCACCACCGAAGGGCTGCAACTGGCAGACAGCTGGTACTGGAACCAGGACGATGCATCGCGCAAATTTGCCAAGCGCTTTTTTGACAAATACAAACGCATGCCGTCAAGCCTTCAGGCCGCCGACTACTCAGCCGCAACGAACTACCTGAAAGCCGTGCAGACGGCAGGTACCACCGACGGCGACAAGGTGATGAGCACGCTCAAATCCATGAAGTTCGATGACTTTTACGGCAAAGGCCAGATTCGCGCCGACGGCCGCATGATTCACGACATGTACCTCTTTGAAGTCAAGAGCCCCAAAGAGTCCAACGTACCTTGGGACTACTACAAAACGATCGCCAAGGTTCCTGGCGAGCAGGCGTTTACGACAGTTGCCGACTCAAAATGTTCGCTGCTCAAGAAGTAAAGTGATTGGCAGGTGGCCGGTTGCAACAAGCGGCCGGTCAGCTTTTTTTAACGCGCAAAGCGTCAATTAACGGGCTTCCATGGAAATTTTTGGCATTCCCCTCCAGGCTTTTTTGGGCCAACTGCTGCTCGGCCTGGTTAACGGTGCGTTTTACGCCCTTCTCAGCCTCGGGCTGGCGGTCATTTTCGGCCTGCTGGGCATTGTGAACTTCGCGCACGGTGCGCTCTACATGCTGGGCGCATTCGCCGCCTGGATCATGCTCGACATCTTCGGCATCAATTACTGGTTCGCGCTGGTTCTGGCGCCGCTGGTGGTGGGCGTGCTCGGCATGGTGATAGAGCGACTGTTTCTCAAGCATCTGTACAAGATCGATGAAATTTACGGCCTGCTTCTGACGTTCGGCTTGACACTGATCGCAGAAGGCATCTTTCGCGAGCTATATGGCGTTTCTGGCCAGAGTTACCCGGTTCCTGAGTTGCTTTCAGGCGCCACCAACCTTGGTTTCATGTTTCTTCCCAACTACCGCGCATGGGTGGTGCTGGTGTCGCTGGTCGTTTGCCTGGGCACCTGGTACCTCATCGAACGCACCCGGCTGGGCGCCTATCTGCGCGCCGGCACTGAAAACGCAGCGCTGGTACAAGCCTTTGGCATCAACGTTCCCATGATGGTCATGTTGACCTATGGCGCAGGCGCTGCGCTGGCGGCACTGGCCGGCGTGCTGGCCGCACCCATCATCCAGGTCAATCCCCTGATGGGTTCGAACCTCATCATCGTGGTGTTTGCCGTCGTGGTAATTGGCGGCATGGGCTCAATTCTGGGCTCTGTCATCACGGGCATAGGACTTGGTCTGGTTGAAGG
>JABMMH010000165.1 GCA_013205645.1 Polaromonas sp.
CGGCGGACAGGCCGGACGCCTCGATGGTGTCGGCTA
This sequence comes from Polaromonas sp., assembly GCA_013205645.1. Taxonomy (GTDB): domain Bacteria; phylum Pseudomonadota; class Gammaproteobacteria; order Burkholderiales; family Burkholderiaceae_C; genus Polaromonas. The sequence continues at coordinate 37 of JABMMH010000165.1, forward strand.
TGGTCTGCGCGTCCAGATCGAGGCCGGAGAGCTTTTCAGCAAGCTCCAGATATTGATTGGCGATGGCGTAAAGGGCGGTCATGGTGGGCTTTCAATGTGGTTGAAAGGTCCGGCTGGGTTGACCTGAAATTTATGCACCAGGCCGCGATTCAACTCGGCCACAATGCCTTCGCCCCACACTTTCGCGCCGCCATTGCCGTAAAACGCCGATGCCTTGTTGGCGGCAGCAAATAACGCATCAGCCCCTTTTTCCTTGAGGCGTTTATTCAGCCGCTTATCCAAAATGCCGCCATCAACCCGGTTGTGGATGAACAGCAGGCCGTCCAGCAATCGTTCACGTACCGGCGCGCTATCTTTCCGGCTGAGTTCAGCCGCAAGACCCAAGACCAGCGAGAAAGAATCTCTGTCTTCGCGCGCCCGCTTAGTACACCAGGCAACGGCTTTGATGGAATTGGGACTGGTGGTGGTAGAAACACGCAAACCCAGTCTGTCAATCTCCTGCTGGACAAAAATTGCAGTCTCATCACCCGCGACGACCTGCGCTTTTTGCTTGACGATGGCGGTGACAGCCTTGCGCCCGGTATTGAGGTCGAGAAAAGCCTTTGCCTCGCCCGGTATGTCGCTCAATTCAAAAACGAGGCACGGCAATTCGGCGATGTCGCTGCGGCTCTGCGCGGCCAACACGCGGTGCTGACCATCAACGACCCAAAAGGTTCCGTCGCGGTACGTCACGACGATGGCACCGCAGCCAACCCATGACCAATCCCGCGCTATATCGCACACCTTGCTGGTTAAGGCGTCCCGCTGGTACACCGCATTGATCTTGAGCAACTTTTTATGCAAGTGCCTGAACGTGCCTTGAACTCCGCTGACTTTCCAGTTGAAGATCTTGATCTTGTCAACGCCAATGTTGTTGACTTCGCGGTTCTGGGTTTTGAGGCTTTCGATTTCGTATTGGTTGATATTCATTGCGTTATTCCTTGGTTTAACTTATTGCAGGCGGGCGGGGTAGTTGTCATAACGGGCGGCATATTCCAGCCGCCTGGTGGATCAGAAAGGCACGTCGCTGTCGAAGTCGTCAAACCCGCCACCGGCTGGCACCGGCTTGGCGGCAGGCCGGGTTCTCTCTGGGCTTTGCGCTGCCTCGGGCTGCTTGTCCTTGCGCTTGACGGAAACGCTCATGAATTTCGAGCCGGTCTTGCTGGTTTTCAGCCACGCATCCAAGAAGAACTCCACGCCATCGACGTTTAAGCTCCCGGTGTACTCGGGCTTTTTATCGCCATCTTGTTTGCGGTCGTTCTTGAATAAAACGCCACGGTTGGTATTGTCAAAATCGGTCATGCTGCTTCTTTCTAAGAGTTGAGTTCTTTTTTGCGGGTGGCGGTGGCTTTTTGGACAGCCGGGTGGTGGGATTCGTCGAGCATGCTGATGGCGGCGTCATAGTTAGCGCGCAGCACATCGAGCGTGGTGCTGCCGGAGATGCCGCGCAGGATCGCAGCCACATCTGGCCCCTTGCGTTGGGCTGCGTTGCCGTCATCGTCCTCGGCGGCAATGCCTGCCGCCGTCATCAGCGAGTAGCGGCGGGCGTAGCTCAATGCGGAGCCGTAACCCTGTGGGTCTTGGCGGCTGGCGGGAACGTGCAGCTTGCCGCAGCGCAGCGACTCGCCCGACTCATGCAAAAACACGGTTTCGACGGTGACGCCTGAAGGGTCTTCAAACGTCTCCTGATACAAGACGATGCCGTTGGCGAGGCAGGGCTGATCGACGGCGTCCAGACACGCTGCCAGGTCGGCATACTTCGACTTGAAGGCTGGATTTACCTTGGATTTGAGCGCAGGGCCAAAGGCTTGTTTGGCCTTCAGCAGCGCGGCAGCAATGTGTTTCATGTGATCTGCTCCTTAAAAAGACTGCTTGCCGGTGGAGATGTTCCAGGCGCGGCTGAGTGCGTAACGGCGGCTGTGCATCACCCGGTAAAGCCGGTAGAGTCCGATGAATTCGTTGATGTGGCCCATGTGATCCTCTTAAATCTGTGCGATGTACAAGGCCACCGACGCCAGCCACATCAACAGCAGCACCCACGCAGCGCGAATGTGCCGGTTTATGCCGCTATTGATCTTTTTCAGCGCTGCGCCGTGATCGACGGTGAGGTTCGGTGCATTGCGCTGGCAGGTTCTGCCCTGGGTGCATTCGTGCGTACAGCACAGCGGCGCGTTCATGGCGGTGTGGTGGCTCATGCCTCCACCTCATTCGTGATGCAAAGGAGCTTTGCCAGCTTGTCTTCAAGCAACATCAAGTCTCGGGACGCCTTTGCTTTGCACTCTTGGATTTCTTTTTTGATCAGCTCGGCCTGCGTGGGGATAGGGTTAAAGTCGTCAGGAATCTCAACATCAACACTGAACGGCATCACGGGCACATAGCCGTATTCACTCATTGCGCACGCGTGAAAGTGCATGCCGTGAAATTCTTTGGTGTCGTAATCGTTTTTTTTGAAGTTGATAAAGCCGGTGATGGTGCGTTTCATTTGCTTCTCTCGCTTGTGAGTTTGTTGAGTTTTTGAACGTATTCGGGGAGGAACGGTGAGAGCGGGTGGCTGGTGTCGCGCTGGAATGTCAACCACCAGATACGCATCTCGCGGATCAGTGGACTCACGGTTGCGCTCCAAACGCAACGGCCAGCACCACAGCAATCAGGCTAATGACCAGCGCCACGTTGACTGCGTGGTCGCCAAGGCTATTGACCGGCTTCACGACTGCAACTCCCGCAGAGCCAGCGTTTCGATCTCTGCCATTTGCTCTGGACGCAGCAGGTAGAAGATGTCAACGTCAAAAAGGTATGCAGAAATCAGTTCCAACTGCTCGGGATAGTCACGCTCCAGTTGCAGGCCAGTACCAACTTCACGCGATCCACGCTCGGCTGCGTGATGCTCCAGATGGCAAACGATCTTTTCAGCGCAGTCTGTAGACCACTCAAACTCAATAAGGCCATCAGCGCTTGGTGCTTTGTAGCTGCGCTTGGGTGCGGATGCTGGCATCAGCAATGGCGCCAGCGCTTGCTGCATAACTGGGTGGAGTGCGGTGTTCATGCTGTTACTACCTCTATTGGCTCGATGCGCAATTGAGACTCATAAGTCCAGCCGTCAGGTAAAAGGTGAAGTGCCAACGTCTCACGCGCTCTTTCTTCGCTGACGTTTTCAATCAGGCAATAGCGTCTACGATCCCAGACGTTTTTGTAAGTCACCTTGCACTTGATCGCCTGCGGCGTGTCGATCAGTTCGAGTTGTCGCATCTGCTTCTCCGTGTAGTAGTTGAGAGCGTCGCTTTGTTTGCGACTGAGTCAATTACATCATTCAATGAATGATATGTCAACATCATTTAATGAACAAAAGCATTTATTTTTGATGTGGAGAAAGTACAGACGTAAAAAAACCCGCTCATGGCGGGCTTTAGTGGGGGCGGTTGTGCTGCTATCTGAAGCGTTTTTCTACGGCCCGCACCACGCCCACGATGGTGCTGCGTCCCAGCGGCTTGATGGGGTAGCGGTCATTGAGCGGCTTCAAGTACCAGTCAGCGCCGTCGCGCACCAACTGTTTGAAAGTCGTTTCCTCGCTGCCGTTTTTGGCAATCACGTAGTCGCCTGGGTTGGGTTCCATTTCAGGCTCAACGACCAGGATCATTCCTGCGCGGAAATCAGGCTCCATGCTGTCGCCCACCACGCGAAGCGCGAATGTGTGGCGCTGGATCGGAACGGAGGTGGGTATCAGCTCTTGACCACCATCGTCGGGATGGTAGTTGTCTACATATTCTTTATACATGCCTGCCTGAACGTCTGAAATAAGAGGCACGCAACCCCGAACTACGGGGCCGATGGCGGTGTTTTGATCAGACTCCAACACATCAAGCCAGCCTACTGGCAACCCGGCAAATTCTGTAATTGACAACGCGACTTTCTCGCCGAAAGACGCTTTGCCGGTTAGCAGGTCTGATGTTTGGTTGGCCTTTTTCCCTATGGCCTTTCCCAACTCTACCGGCCCCTCGTGACCGCGGGATGACGCGAATTGTTTCAATCTTGCGATGCGGATGAGTTTGAGGGACATGTGACCCGAGGGTGTCACATGTATTTCATTAGATGGTGTTGACATTTCGTTCATCGTTTGATGTAATACGCCATGCAATTAAAAACTTTCTTCTTTGCCATGACCGCGCTCCAGCGCAAGGAGCTTGCCCACAAGGCTGGCACTTCGGTCGGCCACCTGACGAATGCGTGTTACCGCTACACAACGCTCAACGCCGCTGTATGCGTAGCGCTGGAGAGGGAGTCAAACCGCATGGTTACCCGCCAAGAGTTGCGCCCCGATGACTGGCAGTCCATCTGGCCCGAGTTGAGCGCAGACATTCCCGCACCTTGAATTATCCCCGCTGACGCGACCCGCTGTCATCCAGCCGGGAAGCGCATCAGCCGCATTGATCCAGCCTGTAGCTACCTCATCCTCAACAACAACCCCAACGGAGTCACCTATGCCACTGAATCCCAAGCGCACGCAACGCGTAGTCATGTACTTGAACGAGAAAGAGTACGTGGACTTGCTCAAGTCTGCCGCCCGTTTTGACAAGCGTCCCGGTGACTTTGCGCGGTTTGGATTGTTGCGTGACATGTATGGGATGTTAGGCATGGACGCGACTCTGCACAACGAAAACCATTGTGCTTTTGAGGCACACGACGAATGACTACGAAAAGCGTTTTCGACTGGCGCGGCCAGCCCAGCGCTTCCGGTGTGGCATTGATGCGCGGCCTGGTTGCACCGATCAAGCAGTTGCCTGCTGATCCCGTAGCGAAAGCCGTCAAGCTGCTGCACGACATGCGCCCAGCGCGCCGGGGAAACATCTGATGAAGACCGCCGTCAGCCAAACCTCGCTGTCGAGCTATGACGCGTTGAAGTCGTCAGGCTTTCGCGGCCAGCACGCGGCCATCGTCTCGCGCATGCAGCCGAGCCGCCTCTCCAGCCGTCGC
>JABMMH010000166.1 GCA_013205645.1 Polaromonas sp.
CCGTCGTTCAAGGCCAGACCCGTGACGATGCGCTCGCCGTAACCTCCCGCGCCAATGAAGGCGGCAATGGTCGCCGTGCCGATGGCGATCGAGGTCGCCGTGCGGACCCCCGCGACGATGGCCGGTAGGGCCTGCGGCAGCTCGATCTCGCGCATGCGCTGTGCCGGTGTCAAACCCAAGGCCTGGCCCGCCAAACGCTGGCCGGTTGACACCCCACTCAGGCCGGTGACGGTGTTGCGCATGATGGGTAGCAGGGCGTAAAGCATCAGCGCGATCAGCGCGGGCAGCGTGCCGATCAGGCCGAGCGCAGAAATCAGCATCGCCAACAGCGCCAGCGACGGCACGGTTTGCAGCAGGCCGGCGGCGCCCAGCACCACGGCGCGCAGGCGTGGGTGCGGAAAGACCCAGACCGCTAGCGGAATGCCCAGTAGCGCCGCGCCGCCCAAGGCGAGCAAGGTCAGCGTCAAGTGCTGCCGTGTCAGTCGCGCCAAGTCGGGTCCGAACAGCTTGGCCCAAAAGCCGCGCTGGCCGGAGTCGGTGCCTGCACTGGCCGTTGCGGTAGTCGCAGCGTCTGACTTAGACGCAAGGTAGTCCCGCGCAATCACATCAAAGGCAACGCCCTGTAATTCAGCCCGCGCGTTCATCGCGATCATGGCTTTTTCGTCAATGCTGCCGCCGAGCTTTTGCAGCGCTGCCCACGCTTGGGGAAACCGTTCGGAAACGTCCAGTCGGTAAAGCAGCACAGCGTCATAACGCGCAAAGTAAGCCAGGTCGTCCTGCAGCACACGCAGGCCGAGCTGGCCAATCTTGGCGTCGGTGGTGTAGATGTCGATCACATCGACTTGGTTTTTGGCCACGGCTTCATAGGCCAAACCGTGGTCCAGCGCCAACGGCGTCTGCGGCGCGGCATAACGCTTGGCCAGCCCCGGCCAGCCGTCGGCACGGCCGATGAATTCGTTCGACAAACCCAGCTTCAGGGCCGGCTGCTTCGCCAAGTCGCTGAGTGAAGTGATGCCCAAACGTTGCGCTGTGTCTTCGCGCATGGCCAGCGCGTAGCCGTTGTTGAAACCCAAGGGAATGGCTGCACCCAAGCCCAGCGGGGCCAGTGCCGTGTTCACGGCCGCCAGCGTCATTGGGGTTTTATTTTTGAGAATCTCCAGGCTGATGGTGCCCATGTACTCCGGGTACACATCAATGCTGCCCGCCCGCAGCGCCGCATAAACAATGGCGGTGTTGCCCAAGCCCTGCATGACCGAGGGCGGTGTGGGTGTGTGCGGCGCGGATGTTTGCGCCAGCACCTGCGCAAGGATGTAGGACTCGGTGAAGCGCTTGGAGCCGATGCGCAGGGTGTCGTCGGCTGCTTGTGCAGCGAAAGTGCTGGTGCTGACAAGGGCCAGCACCAGAGCGATGCACCAAGCAGAAAAAGAAGAGGCCATTGAGGCTGGGGGTAGGCGAATCATTGGCTGAGTATCGCCGCCCTGAAACTCACTTCGCCGTCGGCATCACAAACTCCGCACCCTTGCTGATGCTCTCAGGCCAACGCTGCATGATGGATTTTTGCTTGGTGTAAAAACGCACGCCCTCTTCGCCGTAGGCGTGCATGTCGCCGAACAGGCTTTTCTTCCAGCCTCCAAAACCATGCCAAGCCATCGGCACCGGGATCGGCACGTTGATGCCGACCATGCCGACTTGGATACGGCGGCTGAATTCACGCGCCACGTTGCCGTCGCGGGTGAAGCAGCTGACGCCGTTGCCGAACTCATGGGCGTTGATCAGGTGGATGGCTTCGGCCAGGTCTTTGACGCGCACGCAGCCCAGCACCGGGCCAAAAATTTCTTCTTTGTAAATGCGCATGTCAGGCGTCACGTGGTCAAACAACGTGCCGCCCATCCAGAAGCCTTGCTCGCAGCCCGCACCGGCTTGTGCGCCTGTGAAGCTGCGGCCGTCGACCAGCAGCGTTGCGCCTTCTTGGACGCCCAAGTCGATGTAGCCGGTGATGCGCTGGTGCGCGGCGGCGGTGACGATGGGGCCCATTTCGGCGTCAAGGTTGACCCCGTTTTTGATGATGAGTTGTTCGGCGCGTGCTTGCAGCTTGGGCAACAGGCGGTCGGCCACATCGCCGACCAGCACGGCGACAGAGATGGCCATGCAGCGCTCACCGGCCGAACCGTAGCCAGCGCCAATCAGCGCGTCGACGGCTTGGTCGAGGTCGGCGTCCGGCATCACGACCATGTGGTTTTTAGCGCCACCCAGCGCTTGCACGCGCTTGCCGTGGTGCGCGCCGGTTTCATAAATGTAGTTGGCAATCGGCGTCGAGCCGACGAACGAAATCGCGTGCACATCCGGGTGCACCAGCAACGCGTCAACGGCTTCCTTGTCGCCTTGCACGACGTTGAAAACGCCATCCGGCAGGCCAGCTTTTTTCAGCAGGTCGGCCATGAACAGACTGGCGCTCGGGTCGATTGGGCTGGGCTTGAGAATGAAGCAATTGCCGGCGGCAATCGCCACCGGATACATCCACATCGGGACCATCACCGGGAAGTTAAAAGGCGTGATGCCTGCCACCACGCCAAGCGGCTGTCGCAGCGTCCAGTTGTCGATGCCGGTTGACACTTGGTCGGTGAAGTCGCCCTTGAGCAGTTGCGGAATGCCGCAGGCGAATTCGACGATGTCGATGCCGCGTGCTACTTCGCCTTGCGCGTCGGTGAAGACTTTGCCGTGCTCGGCAGTGATGAGGTGCGCCAGTTGGTCTTTGTGTTGGTTTAGCAGTTCTAGAAACTTGAACATGACGCGGGCACGGCGGATCGGTGGTGTGTCTGACCACGCCGGAAAAGCTGCCTTGGCTGCGACGACGGCAGCGTTCACATCGGCCGCGTTAGCCAGCGCCACACGGGCAGTCACGGCGCCTGTGGCCGGGTTGAAAACGTCTTGCTGACGGACCGATGCGCCGGCGACAAGGCGCCCGTTCACATGGTGGCTAATGGTGCTTGGGGTGGTCGGTGTGGTCATGGTGAGTCCTTTGTGGTGTCTGTTGAGGATCAGTCTAGGCCTCATCAGGCATTTTGATAACACCCTTATTTGTAATTACATTGTTCAAATAAATGAACAATGTAGCCGGTTCTGCTAATCTGCAGGCATGGCTTCTGACCAACTTTCTCCGCTGCTGGCCGACTTGCACTTGTTGACGGTGTTGGCCGCCACGCGCAGCTTCACCGAGGCTGCGCGGCGGCTGGGCGTGTCCAAAGCCTCGGCAAGCATGCGCATCAGCGAGCTGGAACGCACGGCCGGGGTGCTGCTGGTGCGGCGCACCACGCGCTCGGTCGGGCTGACCGAGGCCGGCCAGCAGCTGGTGAACGACATGCTGCCGGCGTTTGGCCGCATCAGCGAGAGTTACACCGCCGTCAAAGATCTGGTCGGCACGCCGCGCGGGCTGGTGCGCGTCACCGCGCCGGTGGCGCTGGGGCGACAGCACTTGGCGCCGTGCGTGGCGGCTTTTCTGAAGCAATTTCCAGAGATTCAGATCGAGTTGGAGCTGACCGACCGTTTTGTCAACCTCGCCAACGAAGGCTTTGACCTGGCGATTCGCCACACCAACACGCCGCCTGAAACGCATGTTGCTTGGGTGCTGTGCGAAACCCGCTCGGTGCTGATGGCCAGCCCGGCGTACCTGGCGGCACGCGGCGTGCCGACGCATCCGTCTGAACTCAGCACGCATGATTGTTTGTTGTATTTGGGTGGCGGCCATTCTGCCAATTGGACTTTTGTGAAAACCGCCCGCGCTGCCAAGTCAGCCGATGAGCGCGTCGGCGTCAGCATCCGCGGTTCGCTCAAGGCCAACAACAGCGAGGTCTTGCGGGACGCGCTGTTGGCCGGTTTGGGCATTGGCTTGCTGCCCGATTTCAGCCTGCCGCCAGCCAACGCCGACGGCGAGTCGTCGTTGCTGCGCGTCCTGCCGGATTGGCAGGTGCAAGGCTTTTTTGGCGACCGAATTTACGCGCTTAGGCCGTGGTCGGCGCAGGTGCCCAAAGCGGTGCAGTGTCTGGTTGAATACCTGCGCGCGTATTTCGCGTCGGGCTTCAAACCAAGCGTCAACTCAAGCATCCATCAACGCGTCACAAAAGGATAATGCTGAGCATGAACATTCGATGGAAACCCAGCGTCACCGTCGCCGCCGTGATTGCCCGCAACACTGCCGGCGTGACGGAGTTCTTGCTGGTGGAAGAACACACGCTTGACGGCTTGCGCCTGAACAACCCGGCCGGCCACCTCGACCCAGGCGAAAGCCCGCAGGAGGGTTGTGCGCGCGAAACGCTGGAAGAAACCGCCTTTCATTTCAAACCGACCGCCTTGGTTGGCGTCTATGTGTCGCGCTTTGAAAAACCGCTGGCCGGTCAGGCGCAGACCGAAGATATCACTTACCTGCGCTTTGCCTTTTGCGGCGACCTGGGCGAGTTCATGGCCGGGCAGGCGCTTGACGACGGCATTGTGCGCACATTGTGGCTCACTGCCGATGCGATTCGCGCCTGTCCCGAGCGCCACCGCAGCCCGCTGCTGATCAAGTGCATGGACGACTATCTGGCCGGCCATCGCCATCCGCTGGAGCTCATCACCACCGACGCCAGTGTTTACCAAGTCGGCAACGCTTCGTAGCATTTGAAACCGCTCAGGCGCGGGCTGTCAGCGCTGCGCGCAAATGCGCATGGAACATCTTGGCCGGTGCCCTTAAGGTAGCACCGTGGCGCGTGGTCAGCCCGAGCACGCGTGAAACAGCTGGCGCGTGCAGCGCAATGCCGACCATCGTCGGGTGCGACTCGGGCAGAGCCAGCCGCGGCACCGCCGCCACGCCGAGTCCGGCCTCGACCATACCGAGCAGCGTCGCCATGTGGCTGACCTCAAAGCGGTAGACGGGGTCAATGCCGGCTTTGGCCATGGCGTCGTCCAGCAGCTGGCGGTTGCCGCTGGAGCGTGCCGCCGTCATCAGGCGCTCCTCACTCAGCGCCGACCACGCGACTGACGGCTGCGCGGCCAGCGGATGCTCACGCCGCATGGCCAACACAAAGGGGTCGGTGTGGATCGGCTCAAAGTCGACGCCCGGCACCTGGCTACCTAAAAAACTGATGCCGAAATCGGACTCGCCCGAGATCACGCTGGCCAGCACTTGACTCGCGCCTTCGTCGACCACGCGGACCCGGATCAAGGGATAAAGTTCGGTGAACGAGCCCAGCACCGAGGGCAAAAAATGAATCGCCGCCGACGGCACGCAGGCCACTGTCACCCGGCCGCTGCCACTAGCAGCAATGTCCGAGATGCCGAGGATGGCGAACTCTAGGTCGTCTAGCGCAGCGCGGGCGCGCTCCAAAAAGACCCGGCCCATCGCCGTTAATTCGACCGAGCGGGTGGTCCGATTGAACAACCGCGCACCCAGAATCGTCTCTAACTTGTCGATGCGCCGGCTCAGCGCCGGGGCCGACAAATGGATGTGGTCGGCAGCCGCCCGAAAGCTCCCGCGTTCGGCGACGGCGACAAACGCCTGCAATTGCTGCAAATCGAAATTGATGCGTGACATGCAGCAATGCTATCAAAAGTTGCACTTCACTGAATTATGCGTTCGTCGCATCATCACGGCCACAACGACAACACACCGGAGACCTGCATGCGACCCCCGTTCACTTTCATATCGACGATCTTGACGCCACTTTTGGCGAGTCTGGCCTTGGCCGGCCCAGCGCTGGCGCAAAACTGGCCCGAGAAAACCGTCACCATCGTCGTCCCGACCGCTGCAGGCGGCGCCAACGACGCCATGTCCCGCATCATTGCGCAGGGGCTGAGCGCGCGTTTGGGCAAAGCGGTGGTGGTCGACAACAAGGCCGGTGCCAACGGTGCCATCGCGGCAGAATTTGTTGCCCGTGCCGCGCCAGACGGCTACACCATCATGTTTGGCTACATCGCCACCCACGGTATCAATCCGGCGCTGCAAAAACTCCGTTATGACCCGGTGGCAGACTTCGAGCCGATCGGCATGGTGGCGGCGTCGCCCACGGTGCTGGTGGCGAACAACGCCGTGCCGGTCAAAAACGCCAAAGAACTGGTGCAGCTGATCAAGTCCAAGCCCGACACCTTCAGCTACGCCACCGCCGGCAACGGCACAGCCCCGCACATCGCCGGCGAACTCTTCAAACTCTCGGCAGGTTTGGACGCGGTGAGCGTGCCTTACAAAGGCTCGGCACCCGCCGTGGTCGACACCATTGCCGGCAACACGCAGTACATGTTTCCCAGCCTGTTCACGGCGTACCCGCAGATCAAAGGTGGCAAGCTCAAAGCCTTGGGCATCGCCGGTGAAAAGCGCTCGGCGGTGTTGCCGGACGTGCCCACGCTCGCCGAGCAAGGCATTGCGAATGTCAATATGTCGCAGTGGTACGCCATGTTCGCACCGGCCAAAACACCAAAGGCGGTGGTCGACCGGCTGAACCGCGAAATGAACGCTGTGCTGGCTGACAAAATAGCCGCCAAAAGAATTGAAGACCAGGGCGCCGAGGTTGAAACCGGCACGCCCGAGCAGCTCAAGACCTTGGTGAAAAGTGAAGTGGCACATTGGAAAAATGTCGTCACCGCCGCGAAAATCAGATTCGAGTAAGTTCAGCCCACCCATTTTCAACCTTCAAAGAAGACGCCATGCCCTCCTCCATCATTGACTCCAAAATCTTCGGCGACATGTTCAGCGACGCCGCCATGCGCCACGTCTGGAGCGACGAAAACCGCACCGCCAAATACCTCGACATCGAACGCGCGCTGGCCAAGGTGCAGGGCGAGCTCGGCATCATCCCAAAAGAAGCCGCCGCCGAAATCGTCAAGAACTGCGAGCCCAGCCAGATCGACTGGGCCAAGCTCAAGGCCAAGACCGAGCAGATCGGCTACCCGATCATTGCGGTGGTGAACCAGATCAACGCCAACTGCAAAGACAAACTCGGCGAGTACTGCCACTGGGGCGCCACCACGCAAGACATCACCGACACGGCGGCCGTGCTGCAAATTCGTGAAGGCCTGGCGCTGGTTGAAGCCGACCTGAAAGACATCTCAGACTCGCTCGCCAAGCTGGCTCTGACGCACCGTGACACGCCGATCATTGGCCGCAGCAATTTGCAGCAAGCCACACCGATCACCTTTGGCTACAAGATGGCCAGCATCTTGGCCGGCATTGAGC
>JABMMH010000167.1 GCA_013205645.1 Polaromonas sp.
CTCATAGGTCTTGCCAGTGCTCTGCCAGAGCCAATCGCTGAAGTTCAAGAACACTGTGAACGCCGACACCGGCAAGGCATCAACGCCTTCAACACCGTCCAACAACAGCGAACGAGCGCGCAAAAACCGGCCCGAATTAGCGATCATGTCCCAGTAGCGCGCAAAGCGCTGAATGCGTTGCAGCGTGGCAAAGTCAATCGTCGAGTTTTGCAAAATCGTGTACGGTGTTTGCGGGTCGTAGACCATCGCAAAGTCTTGCGTGTGTCGGGCAATTGGCGTGCCACGCAAGCGCTTCAAAATGCCAAATTGAATCTCATGCGGAGCCAATGCATAGAGCCGGTCAAAGCCGGTCGCAAAGCTCTCCAGCGTTTCACCGGGCAGACCAAAAATCAAATCGGCGTGCACATGGGCCTGGCTTTGGCTGACCAGCCAACGCAGGTTGTCGGCCGTTTTGAGGTTGTCTTGCTTGCGCGAAATACGCTGCTGCACCTCGGGGTTGAAGCTCTGAATGCCAACTTCAAATTGCAGCGATCCGGCGGGGAATTGAACAATCAATTCTTTCAGCCGATCCGGCAAGCTGTCAGGCACGACTTCAAAATGCACGAACAAATTGGGCACCTCACCAGCCGCCACATGGGCCATCTGCAGGCGGTCTAAAAAGAACTGCAAGATGCGCACCGAATGCTCGACTTTCAAATTGAACGTGCGGTCTACAAACTTGAAATTGCGTGCGCCGCGTTGGTACAAGGCGTCCATCTCGGCCATGAAGGCATCCAGCTCAAAAGCCCAAGCCGTCTTGTCGAGCGCACTCAGGCAAAACTCACACTTGAAAGGGCAACCCCGCGACGCCTCCACATACAACAAACGCTTGGCAATGTCGGCGTCGGTGTACTCGTCATACGGAAAAGCCAGCGCGTCCAGCGGCGGTTGCTCGCCGACGATGACCTTCATCAGCGGTTGCGGGCCGTCCAGCAGCGCGCGGCAAATTTTCGGAAAACTCACATCACCCCAACCGGTGATGACGTGGTCAGCCAAGCGACAAATTTCTTGTGCCTCAACTTCATGGCTGACCTCAGGGCCACCTAACACCACCTTGATGTCAGGCCGCAACGCCTTGAGCAGCCGCAGCACCTGCGTGGTCTCAACCACGTTCCAGATATAAATGCCCAGCCCAATCACCTGCGGATTCAGCGCCAACAGCTCTTCCACAATTTGTGTTGGCCGTTGCTGAATCACAAACTCCCGCAGTTGCGTCACCGCACGCAAACCGCCGCCGCCATGCCGGTCCATGTTGGCCAACAAGCATCGCAGCCCCAGCGAGGCGTGAATGTACTTGGCGTTGAGCGTGGCCAGCACGACGCGCGGCGGCGCAGATGGGGTTGGCGGGATCGACGCGACGAGGCTGGTCATTGGGTGATTATCGAAGCATTCCCGCACCGGCCTTAAAATCGATGAATCTTTTCAGCCCAGCGCATCTTCACCGCGCGTCATGGCAACGTCCTTTCCACCCCTCCTCTGCCCGGCCACAGCCCCCGAAGGCCGCGCTCAACTCATGTCTCTCAATTCCCTTCGCCAGGACTGGCTCTCCAATATCCGTAACGATTTACTGGCTGGCATGGTGGTCGCGCTGGCGCTCATCCCCGAAGCCATTGCGTTTTCTATCATCGCCGGTGTCGACCCGAAGGTCGGCCTCTACGCCTCGTTTTCAATCGCCACCTTGATCTCCATTTTTGGTGGTCGGCCCGGCATGATCTCGGCGGCCACCGGCGCCATGGCGTTGCTGATGGTGACCTTGGTCAAAAGCCACGGATTGGAGTATTTGCTGGCCGCCACGGTGCTCACCGGCGTGTTGCAAATCATCGCCGGCTGGGTCAAGTTAGGCGTCTTGATGCGCTTCGTCTCACGCTCTGTGGTGACCGGTTTTGTAAACGCCTTGGCGATCTTGATTTTCATGGCGCAACTGCCTGAGCTCACCCATGTGGGCTGGCAGGTCTACGCCATGACCGCTGCCGGGCTGGCCATCATTTACGGCTTGCCCTACATCACCAAAGCTGTGCCCTCACCGCTGGTGACCATCGTCGTGCTGACCGCCGTCTCGATGCTGCTGAGCATGGACATTCGCACCGTCGGCGACATGGGCGATTTGCCCGACAGCTTGCCGATGTTTTTGATCCCGAACGTGCCACTGACCTTCGAAACACTCGCCATCATCTTTCCGTACTCGATGACCTTGATGGTGGTTGGTTTGCTTGAATCTCTCATGACTGCCACCATCGTCGACGACCTGACCGACACCAAGAGCGACAAAAACCGCGAATGTGTCGGCCAAGGCGTGGCCAACATCGCCACGGGCTTCATCGGCGGCATGGCCGGTTGCGCCATGATCGGTCAGTCGGTTATCAATGTGAAGTCGGGTGGTCGTGGCCGGCTGTCCACCCTCACCGCTGGCGTGGTGCTGCTGATCTTGGTGGTGTTCTTGGGCGACTGGGTCCAGCAAATTCCGATGGCGGCGCTGGTCGCCGTCATGATCATGGTGGCTATTGGCACTTTCAACTGGGACTCGGTCAAAAACCTGCGCGCGCATCCGACAAGTTCCAGCGTGGTGATGCTCGCCACAGTGGTTGTGACGGTCGTGACCCACGATTTGGCCAAAGGCGTTCTCACCGGTGTGCTGTTGTCGGGCTTCTTTTTTGCGCACAAGGTCGGGCATATCCTGAAGTTTCGCTCGCAAACCGAAGACGAAGGCCGAAGCCGGACTTACCAAGTGATCGGACAGGTCTTTTTTGCTTCTGCCGAGCGTTTCACCAACGCCTTTGACTTCAAAGAAGTCGTCGAAACCGTGCGCATCGATGTCAGCAGCGCCCATTTTTGGGACATCAGCGCCATCAGCGCGCTCGACAAAGTGGTGCTCAAGTTTCGCCGCGAAGGGACTGACGTAGAGGTCATCGGCCTGAACGCCGCCAGCCGCACCATGGTCGACAAATTTGCCGTGCACGACAAAGACGGCGCTGACGATGTGCTGATCGGCCACTGAAGAACACAGACTCATGAAAAAAGACAACCACATCGTTCTCGCCTGCGTCGACCAATCCAGCGTCGCCACCACGGTCGCCAGCTATGCCGCTTGGGCCGCACGACGGCTGGCGGCACCGCTGGAGTTTTTACACGTGATCGACCGCCATTCGGACATCGCTTTGGATCAGGACCTCAGCGGAACAATTGGCTTGAATGCGCAGGAAAATTTGCTGAATCAGCTCTCAGACGAAGACGAAGTTCGCAGCCGTCAACGACGGGAAGCCGGTCGTATTTTTCTCAACCAGTTGCGAGAGCAAGCGCTCGCCGCCGGCGTCGCTTCGGTGGATGTACGTCAGCGCCATGGCGGTATTGAAGAAACATTGTCTGAACAACAAAGTGAAGTGCGCTTGTTCGTTCTGGGTCGCCGAGGTGCTTCGGCCAAAACTGTACAACGTGCCCTGGGGTCAAACTTAGAATGGGTCGTGCGCAGCGTCAGCCGCCCCACATTGGTTGTCAGTGAACGCTACACCGAACCCAGCCGCGTGTTGCTGGCCTTCGATGGCAGCGGCGTGACCCGCCGCGGCGTCGAGATGATCGCCACCAGCCCCTTGCTCAAGGGTTTGCCTATTCACATCGTCATGGCCGGCAAGGCACAGGCGCACAGTGCCAAGCTGGTGGACAACGCTCAGGCGGTTCTGACGGCGGCCGGGTTCAGCGTGACCACCGACGTCAGCACAGAAGCGCCCGAAGTCGCGATTCCGCAGGCGGTCAAGGACCAACAGATTGATCTGCTCGTCATGGGCTCGTACAGCCACTCGCCACTGCGCGCTTGGCTGTTCGGCAGCAAGACCACCGAGTTATTGCGTTCGGCAAAGGTCAGCACCCTGCTGCTTCGCCGGTGAGCTGACGCAGACCGGCCCCGACGCAAGCAGCCCCGGGTCGGTCATGGATCAGAACAGCATGTTCGGCAAGAACATGGTGACGGCTGGCACGTAGGTGATGAGGATC
>JABMMH010000168.1 GCA_013205645.1 Polaromonas sp.
CGAGTAGTTCAGAACGCTGCGCAAAACCTCTTCGGTGTGCTGGCCCAGCAGCGGGGGTGGCAGGTCGGTTCGCACAGGGGTGGCGCTGAGCTTGAGCGGACTGGCCACCAAGCGCAAGCCGTCTTTGAGCGGATGCTGCCAACCGGTCACCATGCTGCGGGCTTCGATTTGCGGATCTGCAAAGACTTCTCCTAAATTGTTGATGGCACCACAAGGCACTTTGGCCGCTTCCAGTGCGGCTAGCCAGTCGGTCTTGTTGCGGGTTTTCATCAGGACTTCGAGCTTAGGCACCAGCTGTGCGCGGTTCAGCACACGGTCACGGTTCTTTGTGAACAAGGGGTTGCTGGCCAACTCCGGCACCCCGGCCGCCGCACAGAATTTGGCGTATTGCGAGTCATTACCGACCGCCAAAATAAGGTGGTCTTTGCTGCCGTCGGTATGAGCTGCGACTTCAAACACTTGGTAGGGCACGATATTTTGATGCGCGTTGCCGACGCGCCCAGGCACCTTGCCGTTGACCAAGTAATTCGCGCCCAAATTAGCCAGCATGGCGACTTGCGTGTCGAGCAGCGCCATGTCGACTTGCTGGCCTTCGCCGGTTTTTTCAGCATGGCGCAGTGCCGCCAAAATGCCGACGGTGGCGTACATGCCAGTCATCAGGTCGGCCACGGCAACGCCGACTTTTTGCGGTCCACCACCCAAGTCATCACGCTCACCGGTGATGCTCATCAGCCCGCCCATGCCTTGAATAGCGTAGTCGTAACCGGCGCGATCCGCATAGGGTCCGGTTTGGCCAAAGCCCGTGACAGAGCAGTACACCAAGCGCGGGTTGAGGGCTTTGAGCGCGGCGTAGTCCAAACCGTAACGCGCCATATCGCCGACCTTGAAGTTCTCGACAAACACATCGCAATGCAGGACGAGTTCACGGATCAGCGCTTGCCCGGCCGGCTGAGAAATGTCGCAGGTGACCGAGCGCTTGTTGCGGTTGGTGCCTAGGTAGTAAGCGGCTTCGTGGGTTTCTTGGCCGGCGTTGTCGTGCAAAAAGGGTGGGCCCCAGCTGCGCGTGTCATCCCCAGCGCCGGGGCGCTCAATTTTGATCACGTCAGCGCCGAGGTCGGCCAGTGTTTGGGTGCACCACGGGCCAGCTAACACGCGGGAGAGGTCGAGGATGCGGATGCCTTGGAGAGAGTTCATCTCTGCATTTTGCCCCGTCACCAACGCCTCAATCAGCTCAATACTGTTTGTACGGCAGGAACTTCCCAGACAAAACCACATTGACACGGTCACCTTTGGGGTCTGGCGTACGCACGATGTCCATCGAAAAATCGATCGCGCTCATGATGCCGTCGCCAAACTCTTCGTGGATCAGTTCCTTGATGGTGGTGCCGTAGACGCTGACGATTTCATACCAGCGGTAGATCAGCGGGTCGGTCGGGACTTGTGTCGGCAGCGAGCCTTTGTAGGGCACGACTTGCAACCACTTTTGCTCTTCAGCCGTCAGGCCAAAAATCTTGCCGAGGACTTTTGACTGTTTTTCGTCAAAGGTCATTTGCCCGAGACAGCCTGCGGTGACCCACTCTTTGCTAAGGCCGACCTTCTTGGCCACCGACTCCCAAGTGATGCCTTTGCTGACCTTGACGGTGATGATTTTTTCGGTGATGTCGTTGCGATTCATGAATGGCTCCTGATGTTTTGAGTGAGAGATGAGCAAGACATTGCAAGGGCCGCGCCAACTCAAAAGCCCAACATTGGTGCAGTGCACCGAACTGCAGCGCTTCAAATCGTGAATGGTTGTAAAGTCAGGCTTCTCTTTGTTCCCAGCTGTCACGCCTAAAAGCGCAATGCTCGCTTTGAAAACCTCCTTCATGCATCTTCTGACGTCACCCTTTACCCCTATGGCTTCTCGCGTTTTCCCCGCTGCGGCGCCCCGCTGGGTCGTTCGCATGGTTTGGGGCTTGTTGGCCCTGCTGGTTTTGTTGGTGGCTACGGGTTGCAGCCCCAAGCTGAACTGGCGCGATGTCCAGCCTGGCAACAGTGGACTGAAACTGCTGCTGCCTTGCAAGCCAGACCAAGGCGACAAGATCGTCCCGCTGGGCGGCCGACCGACCAAGATGACGATGCTGGGCTGTGACGCCGGCGGTGCGACGTTTGCCGTGGCGCTCGCTGACTTGGGCGAGGCCCCAAACGTACCGGAGGTGCTCGCGCAGTGGCAGGCGCTCACGCTGAGCAACATGAAGGCCACGCCTGCAACCACCCAGTCGCGTCCGCTCAGAGTGCCCGGTGCGTCTGAAGACCCAGCGCCCGTGTTGGTGGTAGCGCAAGGTCAGCGGCCGGACGGCAGCGCTGTGAACGGCTGGGCGGCTTACTTCACCAAGGGCTCGCAAGTGGTCCAGGTGGTGATGTACGCGTCGGCGATTGAGCCGGTGGCCGCAGAGATTTATTTCGCCAGTCTTAAGTTCGACTGATGTCGACAGCACTACACGCCGAACCTTTGCACGACAGCGAAAGACTCGATCGCAAGTCCGCTGTCTTCGTCTTTCTGGCCTTCGCGGCAGCCTACTTTTGTTCGGCCTTGGTGCGGGCCATCACCGCCACGCTGTCGCCGGTGTTGACGCTGGATTTCAATTTGCAGGCCAGCGACCTTGGGCTGCTGGCAGGCGGCTATTTTTTCGGCTTTGCGGCGATGCAGTTGCCGCTGGGCCGTTGGCTTGACCGCTATGGTCCGAAGCGCGTCATTCTGTATTTTTTGAGTTTTGCGGTGGTGGGTTGCGTGGCGTTTTCGATGGCCAGCAGTTTTGTCTGGCTGCTGGCGGCACGGGTGTTGGTCGGCATGGGCGTGAGCGCCTGCCTGATGGCGCCGCTCACCGGTTTCCGGCGTTGGCTGGATGGGCCGTCTTTGGTGCGCGCCAATTCCTGGATGCTCATGACGGGATCTTTCGGCATGCTGGCGTCGACGCTGCCTGTGCAGTGGCTGATGCCGCTGACCGGTTGGCGTCCCATGTTCTGGCTGCTGGCCATATTGATTGTGCTGTGCATGGTGGTGATTGCACGGATCGTACCGCCGGCACCTATTGCAACTGGGGCAACGTCGACGGAGGTCGACTCGGCGAGCTATGCGCCGGTCTGGCGCAGCCGGTATTTTCAAGCCATGTCGCCGCTGGCGTTTTTCAATTACGGCGGGTTGATCGCCATCCAGACCTTGTGGGCCGGGCCGTGGATGTTGAAGGTGGCGGGTTACACGCCGCTGGAGTCTGCCACTGGGCTTTTTTATCTTAACGCCTGCATGTTGGTGGCGTTTTGGGGCTGGGGCATGCTGGCCCCGCGCTTGATCAGTCGGGGCTGGAGTGCCGAGCGACTGATCACTTGGGGTGTGCCGCTGAGCCTGCTGGCACTGGCCGCCAACATTGCTGGCGCAAGCGGCACAGGTTGGATCGGTTGGGCGGTGTTTTGCGTGACGTCCAGCGTCTTAGGCTTGGCTCAGCCGGCAATTGGCATGGCCTTCAAACCGTCCTTGGTTGGACGTGCGCTGTCGGCCTATAACCTGATGATTTTCGCTGGCGTTTTTGTCGTCCAGTGGGGCATTGGCTTGTTGGTTGACGCCTTCCAAGCCGTCGGCTTGTCCCAAGTCGCCAGTTTTCAGGCCGCAATGAGCGTCTTTTTGTGTTGCTCTATAGCCTCATACGCTTGGTTCCTCAGGGGGAAGGCTGATAATTCATCCCCATGAATGGCATTCTCATCATCGCCCACGCGCCCTTGGCTTCGGCGCTGCGCCAGTGCGTCGCGCATGTTTTTACGGACAATCCGGAAGGGGTGGCCGCACTGGACGTGCAGCCCAACACGCCGCCTGAAGAAACGCTGGCGCAGGCCCGTATCATGCTGGCGCAACTGGGTGCAAAAGACGCGCTGGTGCTGGCTGACGTATTTGGCGCCACGCCCTGTAACGTCGCTCAAAAATTGGTCGATGGCGTGCACTCCAAGCTGATCACCGGCGTCAACCTGCCGATGCTGTTGCGCACCGTGTCGTATCGGCACGAGACGCTTGACGCGCTGGTGGCACGCGCCTTGATTGGCGCCACACAAGGGGTGATGCAGGTTGCCATCACCGCACCTCAAAATCAGAACCGCCGAAACCATGATCAAGACCAGCACAACCATCAGCAATAAATTGGGACTGCATGCCCGTGCCTCGGCTAAGTTGACCAAGCTCGCCGGCAGTTTCCCGTGTGAAGTCTGGATCAGCCGTGGCGAGCGCCGTGTCAACGCCAAAAGCATCATGGGCGTGATGATGCTTGCCGCCGGCATCGGCAGCCTGGTTGAAATTGAAACCAGCGGCACCGACGAACAAGCTGCGATGAACGGCTTGCTGGCCTTGATTGCAGACAAGTTCGGCGAGGGCGAATGACTTTTTCCATCCACGGTCTGGCGGTCTCGCGCGGTATTGCGATTGGCCGGGCGGTGCTGGTCGCCTCCAGTCGGGCCGACGTGGCGCATTACTTTGTCGATGCCAGCCAAATCGAGACGGAAATTCAACGCGTCCGCGCCTCGCGCAATGCGGTCACGGATGAGATCACTCGCCTGCAGCGTGAGCTGCCGCGTGACGCACCCAGCGAATTGGCTGCGCTGTTGGACGTGCACCTCATGTTGCTGCAAGACGAGCAACTGATCAGCGGCGTCA
>JABMMH010000028.1 GCA_013205645.1 Polaromonas sp.
CGAGTAGGGCAGCGACATGCCCAGTGCTTCGAGCGCGCTGGACATGGTGTTGGCGGTGTACATGCCGCCGCAGCTGCCAGGGCCGGGGACGGCACGGCGCTCGATCTGCAGCAAATCTTCGTCGCTCATGCGGCCAGCGGCGTGTTCACCAACGGCTTCAAAAACGCTGACGATGTTCAGGTCTTGGCCCTTGTAGTGGCCTGGCAAGATGGTGCCGCCGTAGACATAAATAGCGGGCACGTTGGCGCGCAACATGCCCATCAAGCCGCCTGGCATGTTCTTGTCGCAGCCGCCGATGACCAGCACGCCGTCCATCCATTGGCCCTGCACGCAGGTCTCAATGCAGTCCGAGATCACCTCGCGGCTGACCAGCGAGTACTTCATGCCCTCGGTGCCCATCGCCATGCCGTCAGAAATGGTCGGTGTGCCGAACACCTGGGCATTGCCGCCGGCCGCTTCAATCGCGTCAATTGCCGCGTCAGCCAGCTTTTGCAGGCCGCTGTTGCACGGCGTGATGGTGCTGTGACCGTTGGCCACGCCAACCATGGGTTTTTTGAAGTCTTCGGTTTCGTAACCCAGGGCGTAGTACATCGAGCGATTCGGCGCGCGCGCTGTGCCTTCGGTGATGTTGCGGCTGCGGCGATTGATGGCGTCGCCTTCGGGCATCTTGTCTTGCGTCATGGGGGTCTCTTTTCTCGGTTGGTTACGGATGTTCTGTGGCATTGCCTGTGCAATTTTGGATTCTACGATGCCAGCGAGGGCCTTGAGCGCCGCCGCAACCTGCGGCCCCCCAGATGATTGCGCTGGCACAATGCTTCGATGCTGATTCACCCCGAAATTGATCCCGTCGCCCTGCAACTGGGTCCCTTGGCCATTCATTGGTACGGCCTGACTTATTTGGCTGCCTTCGGCTTGTTCTTGTGGCTGGCGAATTTGCGTTTGCGGCACCAGCCCTACGCCTCTATGAAGGGCGCTGCCGCTTGGAGTCGGCGTGACATTGAAGATATTTTGTTTCTCGGCGTGGTCGGCGTGGTACTGGGTGGCCGCATTGGTTATTGCCTTTTCTACAAGCCCGATTACTACCTCGTGCACCCGCTGGAAATACTGGCGGTGTGGCAGGGCGGCATGAGTTTTCATGGTGGCATGCTGGGCGTGTTGGTCTCGCAAATCTGGTTTGCCCGAACTCGCAACAAGCCGTGGCTGCAAGTGATGGACTTGATCGCGCCGTGCGTGCCGACCGGTCTTGCCGCTGGTCGGGTGGGTAACTTCTTGAATGGTGAGTTATGGGGCCGCTTGAGTAGCCCCGATTTGCCCTGGGGCATGGTTTTCAGGCACAGCGGAACGCTGCAACCGCGTCATCCATCGCAGGTCTATCAGTTCTTGCTCGAAGGTTTGCTTCTCTTTGTGTTGTTGTGGCTGTATGCCCGCAAGCCACGCAAGATGGGTGAAGTTTCTGCGGCTTTCCTTGTCGGCTACGGTGTGCTGCGTTTCGTGGCGGAGTTTTATCGTGAGCCGGATGACTTCTTGGGCATTCTTGCGCTGGGCATGAGCATGGGGCAGTGGCTGTGCCTGCCCATGATTGGAGCCGGTGTTTGGTTGTGGCTTTGGGCGTCTAAGAACAAGACGGCCTGAATCAAGGCCTTTAATAAGTCTTGAGCGGGCGACGACTAGGGGTTTGACCTCATCTGTCAGCTTTTACCCACTTTTAATCGATGGTTGCGCTTGCTTGCAAGCCAGTGATATCTCATAATTACCTGTAATTACGGTTTATCTCTGTTGTTTTCTCCCATTTGAGGTCTTGAAAATCATGCGCCTTGTCCAAAATTCCTTGCACCAGCAGGTGGCCGCTACCTTGCGAGAGCAGATTTTTTCAGGCATCTTGTCGCCTGGAAATTTTGTCGATGAGGTGGCGTTGTGTGATGCGCTGAAAATCTCTCGAACGCCGCTTCGCGAAGCGCTGAAGGTGCTGACGGCCGAGGGCTTGCTTAGGCATGAGCTGCGTCGCGGTTGCTTTGTCAGCGAAGTGACCGAACAAGACTTGGAAGATATCTTCCCGGTGATCGCGCTGCTGGAAGGGCGCTGCGCCTTTGAAGCCGCCCGCAATGCCAGTGATGCGGATTTGGCTGCCTTGAAAACCTTGCATGACCGTTTGCAAGACCATGCCGACGCCGGCCGCATTCAAGACTATTACGCGACCAATCTGCTGATTCACGAGGCCATCATCATGCTGGCCAACAACCGCTGGCTGGCCCACGCGATTGCTGATTTGCGAAAAATTCTCAAGCTGGCACGCCTGCAGCAATTGCATGCGCCGGGCCGGCTGACGCAAAGTTTGGCCGAACACTTGTCTGTCTATGCCGCGCTGATGAGCCGCGACAGCGAAGGAGCAGAGCTCGCCATGCGCACGCATCTGACGCGTCAGCGCGACGCCTTGCGCGATATTTCACGTCAACAAACAAAGAGCCGGGTGGCAGCATGAACTCAACAGAATGGCTGCTGCGCAGCGTCCAATCCGTCAGCAAGGGGCTGCAATTCAAGCGCGCTGATGCGGCCTCCGCACCGCCGACCAAAGTGTCTCGTCCTGCTGTCGCCAGTGTGTCAGCTTCGGCTACAGCCGACCCCGTCAAGCCCAATGGCCGCAGCACGCGTGAGCGATTGGATGCGGTGTTGAAGCACAAGGAAGAGGCCTTGTCACCGCGCGTGTTGCGCCGCACCTTGCTGGAGTTGCAGTCCGTGGTTGACAGCCAGGTCAGCGAAGTCGAGGGCGGAAGGCGTGCCCGCAACATCGCCACTTGGTACGCCAATGCCACACCCGAGCAGCGGCGTGACGCTTGGCTGCTGATGAGCGAGCAGTTCGCGCCCAACGCAGAGAAGGTGCAAGTCGCGCGGGATCAATATGCCGCGGCGCTTGGCACCCCTGAAGAAGGTCAAGCCGAGATTCGACTGCGTCGGGCCTTTGTGTCGCCGCGCACTCGCTTGTTGCAGCGCTTTTCGGCCTTCCCTGAGGGCATGCAGTTTTTGGTTGATTTGCGGGCTGAGTTGTTGCCGCTCCTGAAAACCGAAAAGCGTTTGCTGGCCTTGGATTCAGAACTCGAAAACCTGTTCTCCACTTGGTTTGACGTGGCTTTTCTGGAGCTGCGGCGCATCAGCTGGGACTCGCCCGCATCGCTGATCGAAAAGCTCATCAAGTACGAGGCGGTGCACGCCATCAAGAGCTGGGCTGACGTCAAAAACAGACTCGACAGTGACCGGCGTTGCTATGGCTTCTTTCACCCGCGATTGCCAGACGTGCCGCTGATTTTTGTCGAGGTTGCGCTGGTTGATGAACTGGCTGGCGCCATCACGCCCTTGCTCGACGAATCGGCCGCAGCGAGTGATCTGACCAAAGCCACCACCGCGATTTTTTACTCCATCAGCAGCACGCAAACGGGTTTGCGTGGCGTCAGCTTTGGCGACTCCTTGATCAAGCGCGTGGTGGAAACCTTGCGCGACGAATTCCCCCGTTTGAAGGTCTTTTCCACGCTCTCGCCGATTCCGGGCTTTCGCCCTTGGCTGGCGAAGCATGCGAGTGCTCTGATCGATAAGCTCAGTGACAAAGAGCGCCAAGCTTTGGCCGTCGCCTTGGGACAAGATCCAGCAATTCCAACGCTAGCTGTAGCGGCCGCAGATTTTCTGGCGGCGGCCGACAAGGTCTCGCAGCTTGACGAGAAATCGCCAGTGCGCCGGTTCTTGTTGCACTGCGCCGCCGACTACTTGGGGCGGCAACTTGACAACGGCCGGCCACTCGATGCGGTGGCACGTTTCCATCTGGGCAACGGGGCGCGTGTCGAACGCCTGAACTGGGCCGGCGACCTGTCTACCAAAGGCCTCAAGCAGTCGTATGGCCTGATGGTCAACTACCTGTATGACCTGAAGCGTCTGGACAAGTACCGAGGTTTGCTGGCACAGGGGAAAATCCCCGTATCCTCCAAGGTGGAAGATTTGTATATTTGAACCCGCACGATATTGATCCGTGTTTTATCCGTGAGTCGGCGCATCAAGACGCTGAGCCCTATTTATAACGACAGGAGACAACCCATGAGCCATTTTCAACTGAACGCGACCCGTCGCGATGTATTGCGAGCGGCCGCCGCTGGCGCAGCCGTCATCTCGCTGGGCAGCCAAGCCCAATCAACATGGCCGAACCGGCCTGTCTCGGTGGTCGTGCCCTTTCCCGCAGGCGGTGGCACGGACGCTTTCGCGCGGCCTTTGTCGGCGCAATTCGCCAAGCTCACCGGCAAGCAATTGATCATTGACAACCGCGGTGGCGCTGGCGGTACGCTGGGTGCTGGCATTGCGGCCAGGGCCGCGCCGGACGGCTACACCCTGTTCATGGGCGCGGTTCACCATGCGATTGCACCGTCGATGTACCCTAAACTCGATTACGACATCGAGAAAGATTTTGTCCCCCTGTCACTCTTGGCCAACGTGCCGCAGGTGCTGGTGGTGAACCCGAAAAATCTGCCGAATAACTTCAAAGATTTTCTAGCGCTGGTTCGCAAATCACCAGGCAAATTCAACTACGGCTCTGCCGGTTCCGGCACCTCGCACCACTTGGCCGGCGAGCTGTTCAAGCAGCAAAGCAAAACTTTCATCACCCACATTCCTTATCGCGGCGCAGGGCCCGCTTTGCAGGACTTGATGGCCGGCACCGTCGACATGATGTTTGACGGTTTGGGTTCGTCTGCTGGCCACATCAAGGGTGGCCGCATCAAGGCGCTGATGGTCTCTGGCAACAAGCGCAATGCGGCTTTTCCTGATGTGCCCTGCGCCGCCGAATTGGGTTTTCCAGACTACACCGTGACGACTTGGTACGGTATGTGGGCACCCAAAGGCACGCCAGCCGAGGTGCAGGCCAAAATTGTTGAAGATCTAAACCGTGCTTGTGCGACCGACGAACTCAAAGCCGTGTGGGCCAATAATGGCGCTGACTTCGGGGGCCTCACGCCCGCACAGTTTGGCAGTTTCGTCGGTGCTGAAGTCAAGCGTTGGGCGGCGGTCGTCAAGGCGTCCGGGGCCAAGTTGGAATAAAGCGGCGTTTTTTTATTTTTTGAACACGGCCATTTAAGCAGCCATTCCTTTGCCTTGAACCTTCGATGAAAAACAACAATCTCTTTGCCGCCTTGCGCGCCGCTTTTCCTCATGACCTGAACGCCGTGGCGGTGGAGACTGACCAAGGCTTGCTGTACTCTTGGCAAGACTTAGAGCGCTCGACGGCCATGATGGCCAACTTGCTGAAGTCGCTGAACTTGCCGGTGGGTGCACGCGTTGCCATGCAGGTTGAAAAATCGGTCGAAGCCATGGTGCTGTACTTGGCGACCTTGCGGGCGGGCTATGTTTTTCTGCCGCTCAACACGGCTTACCAAAGCGCCGAGATCACGTATTTCATCGAGAACGCTGAGCCCACTGTGGTGGTCTGCAGTTCAAAGAATTTTGGCTGGGTCAGCAAGATCGCCTTCAAGGCCGGCACGCAAAACGTCTTCACGCTGGACGACGACCGCACCGGTTCCTTGCTGGACCGCGCTGCCCATTGCAGTGACCAGCATGAGGCGGTGCCGCGGCAAGCCGATGACCTGGCCGCAATTTTGTACACCAGCGGAACCACTGGTCTAAGCAAAGGCGCGATGCTGACGCACGGTAACTTGCTGAGCAATGCGCTGACGCTGAAAGACTATTGGGGGTGGACGCCGGGTGATGTGCTGATTCATGCGCTGCCGATTTTTCATGTGCATGGTTTGTTCGTGGCCTTGCACGGTGCACTGATCAACGGCAGCAAAATGATTTGGTTGTCGAAGTTCGACCCCAAGCTGGTCTTGAAGAAGTTGCCCGAAGCCACGGTCTTCATGGGTGTGCCGACGCTGTATGTGCGCTTGCTGGCCGAACCGGGTTTGACCCAAGAGGCCTGCCGCCACATGCGTCTGTTTGTAGCCGGGTCCGCGCCGTTGTTGATCGAGACCTTCACCGACTGGCAGCAACGCACGGGCCACACGATTCTCGAGCGTTACGGCATGAGCGAAACCATCATGCTGACCTCGAACCCTTATCGGGCCGAGGACGGTGAACGGCGTGGCGGCACGGTGGGCTTTCCTTTGCCTGGCGTCAGCGTGCGGGTTTGCGGTGAAGATGGCAAGAGCCTGCCGACCGGCGATATCGGCGCGATCCAAGTCAAAGGACCGAACGTCTTCAAGGGTTATTGGTGCATGCCAGAAAAAACCAAAGAAGAGTTCACGCCAGACGGCTGGTTCAAGACTGGCGATGTCGGGAAAGTTGACGAGCGACGCTACATCACCATCGTTGGCCGCAGCAAAGACCTGATCATCAGTGGCGGCTACAACGTCTACCCAGCCGAGATAGAGGCTTTCATCAATGACATGCCGGGCGTTGCCGAAAGCGCGCTGGTCGGCGTGCCGCATCCGGATTTCGGTGAGGTCGGTGTGGCCGTGGTGATCGCCAAGTCGGGCGCTAATCTCAACGGTGCTGTCGTGGTGGCGTCACTCAAGGCTCAGCTGGCTAATTACAAAATTCCGAAGAAGTGTTTTGTGCTGTCAGAACTGCCGCGCAACACCATGGGCAAGGTGCAAAAAAATGTGCTGCGCGAGCAGTACAAGTCACTCTTCGCCTGAAGAGCGAAAGACTAGCGCAGCACCATCACGGGAATGTCCGAATGCGTCAGCACGTGCGTGGTTTCGCTGCCCAGCAATAAACGCGTCAGACCACGTCGGCCATGAGAGGCCATCACGATGAGATCGCAGTCGTCTTTCTTGGCTGCCGCAATGATGGCTTCGGCAATCATGTCTGAATGGGTCGTCACTGCGGTGGCTTGAACGCCTGCAGCTTCCGCCTGTGCCTTGAGCTTGCTGACGGTGGCTTGACCGATATCTGCCCATTCTTTTTCAATGCGTGTGATTTCAGTCGGACTGATGGTCGCACCGCCCTCAAAATAACTCACCGGGTAGCGCGGCACCACTTGCAACGCAACGACTTGGCCACCTGACAGCTTGGCCAGTTCAATGCCGCTGTCGGCTGCTTTTTGGGACAGTTCAGAGCCATCGGTGGCGATCAGAATGCGTTTGAACATATGAGTCTCCTTGTATTTTAGATTTCAGTTTAATCCTTAACAAGGCGAGGGTGTCATGGCGCTGCCAGCACGTGCCAGACGGCTGAGATAGCTCTTACAATCCGCTTTTCTTTGGCTCGCCACGCTTGGCTGGGCACTTGCTGCAACCTGCTTCACGGACTCAACAACATCATGAACAAGTACCTGTGGTCATTGGCCTTGTCGGCACTGGCTTTGACGGCCTGCGGCAAGAAAGACGAGGCCATCACGGCAGTCGCTGGCACAGAAGAAAAAGTTCTGAACATCTACAACTGGCCTGACTACATCGCCCAGGACATGCTGGCCAACTTCTCGCAAGAAACCGGCATCAAGGTCAACTACCAGACCTATGAAAACAACGAAGCCCTGCACGCCATGCTGGTCGCCGGCAACACCGGCTACGACATCGTGGTGCCCGGCGCGGTGTTTGCCAAACCCCAAATCGACGGAGGCCTGCTGCTCAAACTCGACCAAGCCAAGCTGCCGAACGCGGCCAATCTCGACCCGGCCATCATGGACAAACTGTCGGCGATTGACCCGGGTCACCAGTACCTGGTGCCTTGGGCCTGGAGCTTCACCACGGTCGGTATCAACCAAGGCAAAGTGGCTGCCGCTCTGGGCAGTACGCCGATGCCCCCCAACGTTTGGGAGCTGGTCTTCAACCCGTTCTACACCCAGAAGCTCAAGTCTTGCGGCATCGCTTTTTTGGATTCGCCAACCGAGGTGATTCCGCCGGCCCTGCATTACTTGGGCAAGAACGCTTATTCCAACGACCCGGCTGACCACCACGCGGCCGCCGCCATGTTGGCCAAAGTGCGTCCCGACATTCGCATGTTCAGCAGCACCATGATCGACGACTTGGCGGGCGGCCGGGCCTGCGTGGCGCTGGCGTGGGCGGGCGACATCAACATCGCTCGACAACGGGCGATCGACAACAAAAACGGCAATGACATTCAAGCGCTGCTGCCAAGCACCGGCGGCTTGATGTTTTTTGACACGCTTGCGATCCCTCAAGATGCCAAGCATCCGAACAACGCACACGCCTTCATCAACTATTTTTTACGCCCCGAGGTCTCTGCATCGCTCACCAATGAGTTGCGTTACGCCACCGCCAACAAGGCCAGCCTGCCCAGTGTGAAGCCAGACATTGCACAGGACACAGCGGTCTTTCCGGACGCTGCTAACCTGCAGAAAATGGTTTCGCCGGCCAGCTTCAGCAACGAAGCCCGAGCCGCCATGGCGAATGCGTTCACAGCCTTCAAGCGAGGGCAGTGAGTGATATGAATCTGCCTGCTGCACGCGCTGATGGTTTTTTAAAAGTTGAAGGCATCGTCAAACATTTTGACGCTGCTGTTGCGGTGGACGACGTCTCCTTGAGTGTCAACAAGGGCGAAATATTTGCGCTGCTCGGCAGTTCCGGTTGTGGCAAGTCGACCTTGCTGCGCATGTTGGCTGGCTTTGAAAAACCGACGGCCGGGACGGTGATGCTCGATGGCATCGACATCGCCACCTTCCCGCCCTACGAGCGGCCGATCAACATGATGTTCCAGTCCTATGCGCTGTTTCCGCACCTCAGCGTTTGGGACAACATCGCCTTTGGGCTGAAGCGTGAGGGCCTGCCCAAGGCCGAGATCAGCGAGCGGGTCGAGGAGATGCTGCGGCTGGTGCAACTCACAGCCTTTGCCAAGCGCAAGCCGCACCAATTGTCGGGCGGCCAGCAACAGCGTGTGGCGCTGGCGCGCAGCTTGGCCAAACGGCCGCAGCTGTTGTTGCTGGACGAGCCCTTGGGCGCGCTTGATAAAAAGCTTCGCGAGCAAACCCAGTTCGAGCTGGTCAACATCATTGAATCCGTCGGCGTGACCTGCGTGATGGTCACGCACGACCAAGAAGAAGCCATGTCGATGGCCTCGCGCATTGCGGTGATGAGCGAGGGTCGCGTGTTGCAGGTCGGCACGCCGCGCGAAATTTATGAGCACCCGAATTGCCGCTTTGTCGCCGACTTCATTGGTCAGGCCAATCTGTTTGATGGCGTGCTCAGTCTGGATGAACCTGATCGCTGCGAGATCACCACGCCCGAGGGCGTGATTCATGTCGGCCACGGCATCAGCGGCACGCCGGGCATGGCGCTGGCAGTTGCCGTGCGTCCTGAGAAAATCCACATCGCCAAAAGTCGGCCTGATGTGCTGTACAACCTCTTCACGGGCACCGTTAGAGAGATTGCTTACTTTGGCAGTTACAGCACTTTCGTCGTGGAGATGCCCAGCGGAAAAATGGTGAAGGTCACCGAAGGCAACACAGCCCGACAAGACCTCAGCCACATCACTTGGAACGATGCGGTGTTTTTCTGGTGGAGCGACTCAGCCGCCGTGACACTGACTTCTTGAGGCCGTGACCATGAAAGATCTGTTGGCGTTGAAGCTGCAGCCTGGTCGGCGCTTTGTCATCGGTGTGCCGTTTCTTTGGCTGCTGGTTTTCTTCGTCTTGCCGTGTTTGATTTTGCTGCGCATCAGCATCACCGACATGGGCAGTGGCGTAGACCCCTTCGCGCCCTTGATCGCTTCGGCCGATGGTGTCTGGCGCTTCTTTTTAAAGTACGACAACTACGCGGCCATTTTTTGGGATGCCAGCGCCGGTTTTGGCCGAACCATTTACATGGACGCGTACGCGACCTCGCTGAAGTACGCTTTTTTCACGACCTTGTTGTGTCTGCTGATTGGTTATCCGTTTGCGTACTTCATTGCGCGTGCGCGCCCAAACATTCGGCCGGCGTTGTTGATGTTGGTGATGCTGCCGTTCTGGACCTCTTTTTTGCTGCGCGTCTACGCTTGGAAAGGCATCCTCGCAGACCAAGGCGTGATCAACAACGCGCTGATGGCGCTGGGCGTTATCAACGAGCCGATTCAGATGCTTTACACCGACATCTCGATGCTGGTTGGCATGACCTATGTGTACCTGCCTTTCATGGTGCTGCCGCTGTACGCCACACTGGTGAAAATGGATCTCAGCTTGTTGGAGGCCGCACATGATCTGGGTGCCAGTCCGTGGCAAGCTTTCTGGCTGATCACCGTGCCGTTGAGCAAGGCTGGGATTATTTCGGGGGCCATGCTGGTTTTCATTCCGAGCATCGGTGAATTCGTCATTCCGTCGCTGCTGGGCGGCGCTGACAACATCATGATCGGTCGGGTGGTGTGGGACGAAATGTTCAGCAGTAACAACTGGCCACGTGCCTCGGCCTTGGCCGTCGTCATGATTGTCTTGATTGTCATTCCCCTGGCGCTTTACTACCATTACAGTGCCAAGCCGAGTTCGACATCCGACGCGAAAGGCGGTGCTTGAGATGCGCATGATTAGCCGTTTTCTTGAGGCGCATCTGGGCCGTTTTTGGCTGGTCGCGGTGTATCTTTTCTTGTACGCGCCGCTGTTTTTTTTGGTTGTTTTCTCATTCAACAGCACGCGCCAAGACGGCGTCTTCACCGGCTTTTCATTGCAGTGGTACAGCGCACTTTGGGCTGATACGCGATTGGTCGCTGGCTTCTTGTTGTCGCTCAAGGTGGCGCTGTTGACGGCCACGTTGTCGGCCGTGCTGGGGGCGATGGCGGCTTTTGTGCTGGTACGCTACGAGCGCTTTCGCGGTCGGCCGGTGTTTGTCGGCTTGGTCAATGCGCCTCTGGTGATGCCGGAGGTGATCATTGGCTTGTCCTTGTTGTTGATGATGGTCGCTGTGCAGCGCACGGTGGGCTGGCCAGACCGCGGCATGGGCACGATTGTGCTGGGCCACACCTTGCTGGGCATGGCTTACGCGACAGTGGTGATTCAGTCGCGCTTGCGTGAAATGGACCGCTCGATTGAAGAGGCGGCAATGGACTTGGGTTGTCGGCCGCTGCAGGTGTTTTTTCTGGTCACGCTGCCGAGCATTGCACCGGCCATGGTGGCGGCTTGGCTGCTGACGTTCACACTGTCGTTTGACGATGTGGTGATTTCTGAATTCTTGTCAGGCCCCGGCGTGACGACCTTGCCGCAGGTCATTTTTGGCTACGCACGTCGCGGCATCAACCCGTCGATTTATGCCGCAGCCACCTTGCTGATTGCCGTGGTGAGTGTCGGCATCATCACTTACAGCGTGGTCATAGCGAGGCAGCAGCGGCAGCGTCTGCGGGAGATCAACGGCGCTGTGCGCGCTGCTCGTGAGGGTCGATCGGTTTAGCTACGGTTTGCCAGTATGGTTATTTTCACGGTGGCAAAGTTGTTTTCATAATGCGATAAGCTAGCACGCTGCACTGCATCATATTTTCTCAATATGAGAAATCATTTTTTGCATTGTGATATTAAACTCGTATCTAGTTGATTTTATTCATCAATATTTATATCTTATATAAGACATAAGAGCATGAATAAGTCTTCTAGAAGACTTAAAGTGAAGCCACTAGCAAAGAGGACGCCACAAGGTCGATAGCGAGAACAGCTCGCTACTTGAGCCACCTGCTTTGTTACCCGGTTTTTTCTTTAACTTATGGAGTGATCACATGCCACAGCACCTCACCGAACAACTCAGCCGCGAACAGCAAATTGCCGTCCTCGAAAAAGATTGGGCGACCAATCCACGCTGGAAAGGCATCAAGCGCGGTTACAGCGCCGCCGACGTCGTTCGCCTTCGCGGTTCATTCCCGATTGAGCACACGCTGGCCCGCCGCGGTGCCGAAAAGCTTTGGAACCTGCTGCACACCGAGGCTTACGTCAACACGCTCGGCGCGTTGACCGGTGGTCAGGCGATGCAACAAGTCAAAGCCGGCGTGAAGGCCATTTACTTGTCGGGCTGGCAGGTCGCTGCGGACAACAACACGTATTCTTCGATGTACCCCGACCAGTCGCTGTACCCGGTGGATTCGGTGCCAAAAGTGGTCGAGACCATCAACAACACTTTCCGTCGTGCGGACGAAATCCAGCATGCCAAAGGCATTGACGCTGGTGACAAGGATTACATCGACTACTTCGCGCCCATCGTGGCCGATGCTGAAGCTGGTTTCGGCGGTGTGTTGAATGCCTTCGAGCTGATGAAGTCCATGATCAAAGCAGGCGCAGGTGCGGTGCACTGGGAAGACCAACTGGCCTCCGTCAAGAAGTGCGGCCACATGGGCGGCAAGGTGTTGTTGCCAACCCGCGAAGCCTGCCAGAAATTGATCGCGGCCCGCATGGCGGCCGACGTGTGTGGCGTGCCGACGCTGGTGATTGCCCGCACGGACGCAGAGGCCGCCGACCTGTTGACCTCCGACTACGACGAGCTCGACAAGCCTTTCCTGACGGGTGAGCGCACTTCCGAAGGTTTTTACAAAACCCGCAAAGGCATGGACCAAGCGATTGCCCGTGCTGTGGCCTACGCCCATTACGCCGATCTGGTGTGGTGTGAAACCGGTACGCCTGACTTGGCATTTGCCAAGAAATTTGCCGATGCCGTGCACAAGGTGCACCCCGGCAAAATGCTGGCCTACAACTGCTCGCCGTCGTTCAACTGGAAGAAAAACCTGGACGATGCGACCATCGCCAAGTTCCAGCGCGAACTCGGTGCCATGGGTTACAAGTACCAGTTCATCACGCTCGCTGGCATTCACTCCATGTGGTACAACATGTACGACTTGTCGCAAGACTATGTCAAGCGCGGTATGACGGCGTACATTGAGAAAGTTCAAGAGCCTGAATTCGCAGCCCGCGACCGTGGTTACACCTTTGTCTCGCACCAGCAAGAAGTCGGCACCGGTTACTTCGACGAAGTGACCACGGCGATTCAAGGCGGCAAGTCCAGCGTGACGGCTCTCACCGGTTCAACCGAAGAAGAGCAGTTCCACTGAGATTGAACACAGCAGGGGCGGCGTAAAATCACGCTATTCCGGCTTATTCAGAGAAAGCGCGGCCAGTCCGCGCTTTTTCTATTTCTACTTTGCATCTTTGAAAACCATGATCCAAGTCACGCTTCCCGACGCCTCCATCCGCGAATTCCCGCAACCCGTCACTGTCGCTGAAGTGGCTGCCTCCATCGGTGCCGGCTTGGCCAAAGCAGCGCTGGGCGGCAAGGTCAATGGCAAGCTGGTGGACACGAGTTATTTGATGGAAGCGAACAGCGCGCTCGCCATCATCACGGCCAAAGACCCCGAAGGGCTGGAGCTGATTCGTCACTCTGCCGCGCACTTGTTGGCCTATGCCGTGAAAGAGCTTTTTCCGGATGCGCAAGTGACGATCGGGCCGGTCATAGAGAACGGGTTTTTCTACGACTTCTCGTACAAGCGGCCGTTCACGCCCGAAGACTTGGAAGCCATCGAAAAGCGCATGGCGCAGCTCGCGGCCAAAGACGAAGCCGTGACGCGCCGTGTGCTGCCGCGTGATGAAGCCGTGGCGCACTTCAAATCCATCGGTGAGCATTACAAGGCCGAGATCATCGCCAGCATTCCTGCCAATGAAGCTGTCTCGCTGTACCGCGAAGGCGCGTTTGAAGACCTGTGCCGCGGCCCACACGTGCCGAGCACCGGCAAGCTGAAGTTCTTCAAGCTCATGAAACTGGCTGGCGCTTACTGGCGCGGCGACCACCGCAATGAAATGCTGCAGCGCATTTATGGCACGGCCTGGGCCAGCAAAGACGACTTGCAGCAGCACCTGACGCAGCTCGAAGAAGCCGAAAAGCGCGATCACCGCAAGCTGGGCAAAGAGCTCGACCTGTTTCACATCGACGACCATGCACCTGGGCTGGTGTTCTGGCACCCCAAAGGCTGGACGGTCTGGAAGGGCGTCGAGCAGTACATGCGCAAGGTCTA
>JABMMH010000169.1 GCA_013205645.1 Polaromonas sp.
CATCACCTGACCGACTTCGGCGCGCAAGCTTCGCCACCCTGCTGCCGTCATTGCATGCTCATCATGCGGTCCAAATGATCTGCCCAGCACCGTGAGGGAGCCGCTGGTGGCTGGCAGAAAACCACCGAGCACCCGCAGCAGTGTGCTCTTGCCGGCACCGTTCGGCCCCACCAAGGCGACACGTTCTCCCTGACGAACAAGGAGTTGGGGAATGCGCAGCAAGCAGCGTTGGTCGGCCCACACCGCCAGATCGTTGATGCGAATGGCTGCGTCAGCCAATGGATGTTTCATACCAAGGCCTGCCGGATGCGGCCGGACAAGGCGTTGAACAAGGTCACCAGCGTAATCACGACCAGCAAGATGGTGGCCAGCCGGCTCCATTGAAAAAGACTCACCGCCTCAGAAATCAACAAGCCCAGCCCTCCCGCGCCAATGAGCCCCAAGATGGTGGAGTCCCGGATGTTGAATTCCCAGATGTACAAGTGGTTGCTGACGAACTGCGGCAGGACTGAAGGCCACACGGCACTGAAAAACACCTGCGATCTTGATGCCCCGGTCGCCCGGACGGCATCCACCGCCCCCATGTCCAAGGTCTCAATGCTCTCGGCGTAGAGCTTGCCGTAAGTGCCCATGGAATGCAGGGCAATGGCCAGAATGCCAGCCATCGGGCCCAGCCCCACGATACCGACTAACACCAGACCAAAAACCAGCGTGTGGATGGCGCGCGACACGTTCAGAATCGATGTGGCGGCCAGCGCCAGTGGACGCGGTGCGTGCAGGTTACGCGCCGCCAGCAAACCCAGGGGCAATGCGGCAACAGCGGCCAACAAAGACCCCAGCGTCGCGATCTGGAAGGTTGTCCAAGCCGCACGGGCCAAGGCCCACAAAAATTGGGCTTCGACCTGTTGTCGGTCTTCCACACGCAGCAAGGTGCCATCATCGCTGCGGTATTCCAATCGTTCCGCGCCAAACCAGACGTCAAGAAAACTCGGCCGAGAAAATTCTGAAACCGTCTTGACAAGGTTGTCCCAGGGGTTGCGTCCCCCATAAAAATCACCCGCCATCACCAGCGCTGCCAAACAGAAACCCAGCAAAGCCACATAGAAAAGCACCAGCGTGGCAAATCCGAGTCTGCTCCGAAGCAGGCTCTTGTTGAAGGGCGTGACGACAGTTCTCATGCAAGCGTCACTGAGGCCTAGGGCTTAACTTTCCTGTCGACAAGCCCGCATCTCGAATGGGTTTGTAAAAGCCATTGTCGGTAGTCACAAAGCCGGTGTAATGCGTGGGCAGCAGTTGCGGCTGAGTCTTGAGCAATGGCCCCACTTCGGCCAACGCGTCTTGCAGTCTCTTCACGAAACTCTTTTGCTTGAAAAGTGCCGCACTGACCGCGACGGCATCATTCGGCAGCGGAGCCGATTGCCAAATGATCTTGCTGCGCTCGGCCTTGATCAGACCTTGCTCGATCATGGCGCTGCGGTTGCGGTTGTAGTCGGCCCCTGCATCAATCTGGCCCGCCGCCACTTGCATCTCGATGGCTTGGTGTTTGGTGTACAGCACGCGGGCGAAATGCTTTTCCGGATCGATGCCTTGCTGCATGAAAAAATGCAGTGGAATGAGGTACCCCGACGTCGAGCCTTTGTCGCCAAAAGCAAAAGTTCGACCTTTGCCCTTGAGGCCTAGGAGCTCTTCTGCACTGTTCAAGCCAGACTCAGGATGCGTCACGATCATCGCGAAATACTCTGGCTTGCCTTGGTAAAGAATGGTCGAGACGGCTTGGGCCTGAGAAAAGTGGTTGGCCAGTACGTAGCCCCAAGGCCCCATCAAGGCGATGTCGGTCTCACCATTGGCCAGACTTTTCGCCAAGCCTTCCCAGCTGTCAACGGTGCGCAGCTCCACCGGACGACCCAGCCGTTGCGCCAAGTGCTGGGCCAGTGGCCGATAGGTCGCGTCATTTTTCTCACGGTCGGGTTGAAACATGCCGACGCCAAATTTCAGGGGCGTGCCCTGAGCGAAGGCTGAACGGCCTAGCCAAGGAGTGGCCAATATGGAGGCGCTTGCAGCCGCCAATAAATGGCGACGAATGGGACTCATGGGGGTTTTCATTTTGATCTTTTAGGGGGTTGAAATGCTTGTTTCATCAAATCCATCACTCGCGTTCCCAAGCGTGGTAACGCCCCAGCCACGCCAATATCTTTTGTGGTGCGTGCGCCCGCTTCCACTCGCCGGCTGCATATTTGTTAGCCTCGGACAACGTTGGGTACGTGTGAATAGTGCCGAGAATTTTGTTGAGTCCGAGGCCATGCTTCATGGCCAAGACATATTCGGCCAACAAGTCGCCTGCGTGCGCGCCCACAAGGGTCACGCCCAAGATCTTGTCCTTCCCTGGGACGGTGAGCAGTTTGACAAAGCCATGCGCCGTTCCGTCGGCAATGGCACGGTCCAGATCACCGACGTCGTAGCGGGTGACCTCGTAGGGAATACCTTGTTTGTTGGCCTCGGTCTCGGACAAGCCGACACGGGCCACTTCCGGGTCTGTGAACGTGGCCCAAGGGATCACCGAATAGTCAGCCTTGAACGTCTTGAACCGACCGAACAGCGCGTTGACGGCGGCATACCAAGCTTCGTGTGCCGCCGTGTGGGTGAACTGGAAAGGGCTGGCCACATCGCCGACGGAGTAGATGTTTGAATAAAGCGTCTGCAAGTAGGCGTTGACTTCAATGGTCTTTCTCGCCGTCAGCGGAATGCCGAGCTCTTCCAGACCGAAGCCAGTGACGCGCGGACTGCGCCCGACAGCGCACAGCAGTTGATCGAAGGGCAGGGATATTTCGCGCTCACCTTGCTTGACGATCAAATGCTTCTCGCCATCGAACAACTCGACCCTGACCGCTTGATGGCCCGTCAAGACGTTCACGCCGTCCTCGCGCAGCGAGGCCGCCACAAGTTCGCTGACCTCGGGATCTTCGCGCGCCATGATTCGCGTCGCCATTTCCACCTGCG
This sequence comes from Polaromonas sp., assembly GCA_013205645.1. Taxonomy (GTDB): domain Bacteria; phylum Pseudomonadota; class Gammaproteobacteria; order Burkholderiales; family Burkholderiaceae_C; genus Polaromonas. The sequence continues at coordinate 2,998 of JABMMH010000169.1, forward strand.
TGACCTGGCTGCCCAGTCGGGCGAAGCTTTGCGCTAATTCACTGCCAATCGGCCCACCCCCCAGCACAAGCAAACGTCGTGGTAACTCGGTCAGTCCCCAGACCGTGTCGCTGGTCAGAAAGCCGACTTCCTTCAGTCCCGGAATAGGCGGCACAAAAGGGCTGGCACCCGTGGCAATGACGATGCTGCGCGTCGTCAACGTTTGTTGCGTGCCATCGGCGAGCGTGACCTCGACGCACCAAGGCGATGTGATGCGTGCATGACCCTGCAACACCTCTACGCCCAAGTCGGTATAGCGCTGCACCGAGTCATGCGGCTCAATGTCGCGAATCACCTGTTGGATACGTCGCATGATGGCTTGAAAGTCGATATCACCTCGCACGTTGGTGAGGCCCAGCGTGTGCGCCTGTTTCAGCTGTTTGGCCATTTTTGCAGAGCGGATCAGCGCTTTGCTCGGCACGCAACCAAAGTTCAAGCAATCGCCGCCCATCTTGTGGCCCTCAATGAGCGTGACTTTGGCCTTGACGACGGCCGCGATGTAGGCCGACACCAATCCGCCGGCGCCAGCACCAATCACCACCAGATTGCGGTCGAAGTGAGTCGGTTTGCGCCACTTGGCGTAGATTTTTTTTCGCTGCAACCAACCCACCAAGGACTTGGCAACCAGAGGGAACAGGCCAAGAAGCACAAAACTGGCCAGCAAACCTGTCGAGAGAATATCGCCCGGCGACTCAATAGCGGCCAGTTGGGTGCCGGCATTCACATAGACAACCGTGCCCGCCAACATGCCCACTTGGCTGACAAGATAGAAACGCCCTGCGCGTATCGGTGTCAATCCCATCAGCAAGTTGATGAGCCAAAACGGGAACACCGGCACTAAGCGCAAGGTCAGCAGATAAAAAATACCGTCCTTCTTCATGCCCTCATTGATCGGCGTCAGCGCTTTTTTGAAGCGCGTCTGGACCCAGTCACGCAGCAGATAGCGCGCCACCAGGAACGCCAGCAAAGCGCCAATGCTGGAGGCAAATGACACGACGAGCAAGCCCATTCCCAGCCCGAACATTGCGCCCGCCGCCAGTGTCAAGATAAAAGCGCCAGGGAATGAGAGTGCCGTGGCCACGACGTAAACGCTGAAAAACACCACCAAGGTGAGTAGCGGCTGTCCGGCATAGGCACTGACCAAGCTGTCACGGCTGTTTTTTAAACTGTCCAGCGTCAGAAGTTGCCCTAAATCAAAGTACTGATGAAGCGCCACCACCAGCACCAGCAGCAAACCGGTGCCCAGCCAAAGCGATTTTTTCGAGGGCGTCGTCATCATGCCGCTGCTGGCACAGGCATCCATCGGATGACGGCTTCGGCTGAGGGCTCTTCAAGAGCACCTCCGCAACTGCTTCCTTGGCCTGCCGTACAACCGTAGCAGTGGTCGGCGATTGCGATCGATTCGCCCTCTATGTCGTGTTTCAAAAGGTCTCGCAGGTGCGGCCGCTCAACCTCACCCACACGGGCTTGCAGTTCCAGCATTTGGTTGAAATCGCAATCGTAGAGGTCTCCCTGCCAGCCCACACTGACCAGACTGCGGCACATCACGGTGTCCAGATTTTCCGCCCGATAGGCACCACGCAAAAGCCGCATGTAGCTGGAAAAAGTGCCCTTGCTCACAAGGGTACTGCCGAACCGCTGGATGGGCATATTCGTCACGACAAAGAGATGGTCGAATCGAATGCCAAAGTGCTGCATCAACTCGCGCTTGTAGTCCTCTTCGAGAGCGCCCTGAGGCGGCGGTAGCGAGGCCCCCTGGGGGTTGAAGACCAGGTTGAGGATCAGGCCGCTGCCTTCCTCGCCGTAGCCGAGAGCGTTCAGCTGGCGAAGACCCGCGATGCTGCGTTCGAAAACGCCATCGCCACGCTGACGATCGACGTTGCCAGGCGTGTAGCAGGGCAACGAGGCCGTGACTTCGACCCCTTGCTGCGCCAAGAACTCCGCCAAATCCTCATGGCCAGGCTCGGAAAGAATGGTCAGATTGCATCGGTCGATGACACGCACGCCCAGCGCACGGGCACCGCGAACGAGGTCGCGAAAATGCACACTCAACTCCGGCGCACCGCCGGTCAAGTCCAAGGTGCTCAGCTGACGCTCTCGCAAGACGTCAAGCACCAATGCCACCGTCTCTGCGTCCATCATTTCAGTCCGGTTCGGGCCAGCATTGACGTGGCAATGAAGGCAACTCTGGTTGCATTTGTAGCCCAGATTGACCTGCATGGTTTCCAATCGCCGGCGACGGATGAGCGGAAAATTCGTTTGCTGTAGCAGTGGCAGGGTCGGGTGCATGGGTTTCATCCTTGGTTGAGGCAATCGATGCTCTTGCCTTGTCTTTACCTATACGCTGGGTTAAACGGTTTGGTTACAAGGTCGGCCGAAACTTTTCAGTGCGTTTGTTGACTGTTGCAGCGGGCGTCTCGCGCAACAAAGTGAATGTCTGCGAACGCGGCGCGGGCTGACTCGCCAGTGTTATCCGTATCCGCGGTGATGGCCAATTGGACCGGAAGGGCTCCCGCAGAAAATAGCCGTGCCACATCCTCCCCGACGTTTCTTCGCTCCCAGACCCAGCGGCCTGCGTCATCAGCACCGCTGCGCAGAACAACCATCATCACTCTGTCCGTGTACGCATTGGCCAGCTCTGTACCCACTGGCTGACGGTTGTCCCAGACATAGTTGAGCGCCGCATC
>JABMMH010000170.1 GCA_013205645.1 Polaromonas sp.
AATTGAGCCACCTGCGCTTCATGGACCACAGCTCCCGTTTCTGGGCCACCGTGGAAAGCGTTATGCCCGGGCATGCCGCCTTGAGCCGGGAGCTCAAAAATGAAGTGCTGATGCGCAGGTAGTCTGAAAACGAGACATAGTTTGTAAAAAGATGAAAATCTCGAAACAGGAAAAAAGTAGTAAAACCCCAAAAATGGCTAAGATGCCGGATTAAATACGGAATGAATTAAGTATGTCTGAAAAGTTAATACTCGTTGTTGAAGACAACCCCGATCATCTTGAATTGACGGTTCTGACGCTTGAGGAACTCGGGGTTGACGCAGAAATTGCCGTGGCCTGCGACGGCGCGGCAGCACTCGACTATCTTTTCGGGCAGGGAAAGCATACCGGCCGCGATGTCCGCAAGCAGCCGGCCTTCATCCTCCTCGACATGAAACTACCCAAGCTTTCGGGGCTCGACGTATTGCGCAGCGTTCGCAGCAATCCGCTGACCACGCTGGTGCCGGTGATCATGCTGACATCGTCCAGCGAACATTCCGACATGGTTGCCTGTTACCAGAGCGGTGCCAGCAGCTTTGTGCGCAAGCCCGTCGATTTTGTCGATTTCACCGAAAAACTCGGCCGTCTGCAAGCCTACTGGCTGGGCGTGAATGAGTCACTTTCGGCTGTCTGACGCCTGGCATTACGTCCGCAGTCGTTCCTGGGTGACATGGTAACCAGACCCTGCAACCCAGTCGTCCATGAACTTGCAGATTGCCCGCACAAGTCAATAAATAGACCGTAGCCAGTCCGGTAGCCCGGCGCCAGGTTGCGGTGATTTTCGAAAAAAACCTGCTGTCCAACGCCTGGCCATTCACCTCCAAAACAGCAAGGCCGAAATCAGCGTGGGGCGGCAACCCGACCTTGCTATGGATTCGGATTTTTGAGGGGCAAGCTTGCTGCCTGCCCACCGTCAGCCGCGTGAACAGATGCCGTGGCGGCTGCAACTGGCGGGCGCCTGCGCGTGGCAGCGGTTTCATATTCACGCTTGCCTAATTTGCATCAGCCGCGCCGCCCGCGCTGAAACGCTGTCGATTTTTGTATTTGTAAGAGAATTTTGTTTTTGCGCAAATGAAATTCACCAAATGTGATCCACATTACAATTGTGACAAATTCAAACCCTTTTAGAGTGCCTTGATGTCACGTGAACCAAAAACCTTCGAAGCTGCCATAACCGCCACTGATTTTTCAAGCGAGGATTACTGCGGGACAAGCTATGCAGCCAAGATGCTGGGTCTGTCCGTGGCGACGGTACAGTCGCTGGTGGAAAAAGGTGAAATCGATGCGTGGAAAACACTTGGCGGCCACCGGCGAATTGCCCTGCAGTCGCTCAATGCCTACCTGGCCAAGCACAGCCCGCAACTCTCGCGTGCCGACCTTCACCCCAACCACCGCTTGCGCGTGCTGGTGGTCGAAGACGACGAGGCCACCCGCGACCTGTACCGATGCCAGTTTGAAGAGTGGGACCTGCCCGTTGACTGCACCTGGATGCCGTCAGCACTCGATGCCCTGATGGACATTGCCAGCATGCGGCCCGACCTCTTGATTGCCGACCTGTCCATGCCGGGCGTCGATGGCATCGAGATGCTCCGGACCATCAAGCGCAACAACCAGTTGGCTGACATGCAGATCGTGGTGATCAGCGGCATGGCGCTGGATGCCATCGCCGCTCGCGGTGGTCTCCCGCCGCAAGCGCGCCTGCTTCAAAAGCCGGTCAATTTCGACTGGCTCCAAGGCTACGTGACCGCACTGGTCATGGCCAATGCCAAATGGCGCTAAGGCGCTGGCCGCCTGAGTTTTCCCGCAACTGATCGCCAGCGTCCGTGGGGTCCACGATGAGCCTATTGATAGACAAGTTCAAGCTGAGCCCCCATGACAGTGCACGCGAAATGACGCTGGAGTGTGTCAACTCCGCCTTGCCATCAATGCACCAGGAATGGAGCCTGGCCGACTTGTCGCTGGACGGGATCGTGCTTCTTGACGACAAACGGGCTGTCGTTGACGCCAACCCCCGAGCGCTCGTATTTTTGCGTACTTCCTTGTCCGCCATCAGCGGGTACAGCCTGTGGGATGTCGTATCGCAGGAAGTCGCCACCCAGCACGAAGAGGCGGCCGAACTGGCGCTGTCCGATGTCAACCATTATGTTTTTGTTGTTCACGAGAGCTTTGAAAACAGCTGGGTCGAATACACCCTCAGAAGAAATGGCGCAGGTTTCGTCCTGAACCTGCGCGAAGCGGGTCCGGCACAAAAATACCAGCGCATGCTGGAAGACAGCAAACGCTCCAACCAGCTGATCTTTGAAGCCAACCCCAATGCCATGTGGGTATTTGACAAGAGTTCGTATCAAATTTTTGCGGTCAACCAGGCCGCCATCGTGTTTTACGGCATTGCACGCAAGACCTTCCTGAACCTTGGCATGGAGGCGTTATTTCCCGAAGGAGAGGGTATCCAGTTACTGCATTCGCTGCATGCCGACAAGGACGGCCCGCCTGAGATGCGCCTGTGCAGGCAGAAAAAAAAGGATGGCAAGGAGGCCCTGGTCGAACTCGCCTGGAGCCAGGTAAATTGGAATGGACGGCAGGCGGTGCTGGTCAGCTTGGCAGACATCAGCGACCGGCATATTGCCGACACTGCCCTCAAAAAGTCCAATGCCGAGCTGCAACAGTCCCTGTTTGCGCAGCAAACCGAACTGAAAAATGTCAGGCACGACCTGCTGACCTTCACCCAGGCGGTGTCCAGCGACCTGCAGGATTCCCTGCATGTCGCCCATAACTTTGCGGCCAGGCTAGCTGAAAAATACTCGCCGGTCCTTGATGACCAAGGGCTCCACTACGTCAAGCGTATTCAGGCTAGCATGAGCCAACTTGCCCGGCTGGTGGATGACTTGCGAACCTTGGCGCAGCTGCCGCTTCGCTCTGGCAAGCCGGAAATGCTTGACCTTGTGCCGATCTGTCGCCCCCTGTTCGCCAGTTTGCGCAAGCTTGACCCTGACCGGAACGTGACGATCGAGATGGACAGCCGCTTGACGGTGTTCGCAAACCGTGGCCTTTTGACCATTGCCCTGACTTGCCTGCTGGACAACGCCTGGAAATTTACCGCCAAAAAAAGCGAAGCATGGATCAAGGTCGGGCTGCTGCCTGGCAACGTGGCGGGGGAACTGGTGTTGGTAGTGGCAGACAACGGCGCAGGATTCGATCCAATCTACAGCAGCAACTTGTTTACTGCGTTTCAGCGGCTTCACTCTTCGGCAGAGTTTCCTGGCAACGGGCTGGGCCTGGCCATCATCAAGCGGGTGGCGCAGGTGCATGGCGGCACGGTATGGGCGGAAAGTTCGGACCAAATGGGCGCCAGCTTTTTCATGTCACTTCCCCAGGCGCAGCCTGACATCGCCTGATCCTGATTTCACCATCGGCCGTGCATGGCGTTCGGGGCCGTATTTGGGTGGCCGTATTCGGGGCTGCAGGCCTCCTTCACAATCGTTTTTGGGCCAAGTCCCGGCATTCACGTTATATTTGACGTTTACGTTTACGTAAACGTAAGACGCCATGGATCGCTGCCATCGCGATAGCATTTTTCGCTAGACCTGCAGCGGCCACATTTCCGCCCTTACCTTTCATCATGGCCACTACCTACACCATCAGCGATCTCGCCAAAGAGTTTGACCTGACCACCCGCGCCATGCGCTTTTACGAAGACATGGGCCTGCTACAACCTTTGCGCGCCGGCCCCGGCGGGCGTAACCGCATTTACAGCGCCCGCGACCGTACCCGGCTGAAGCTGACTTTGCGCGCCAAGCGCCTGGGCCTCTCA
>JABMMH010000171.1 GCA_013205645.1 Polaromonas sp.
CCCAAGGATTGAGCAAAACTATGCCGGACGATTGAAAATCAGCGACGTTTCTTGTCACCAAAGTCATCCCATGAACCAGCGCGGTGGCGGCAATCAGGCTGTCCATGGCCGGGCGCGGGTCGGGCACATGCAGCGCGGCACAACGCTGCGCGACGGCGGTATCAACCGGCAAAATGCGGCCTGCGAAAGCCGGCAAAACATGGCTTTCAAACCAAGCCCGAAAGATAGCGCCCTGTGGTGGGTCGCGGCGCTCGGCCAACAACACCCCTACCTCCAACTCCTGCACGGTAATGGCAGACACATAAAGGTCTACAGCATCAACGCTGTCGGCCCACTTTGCGACGTTTTTATCAGCTCGGCCAAGGCGAATTTTTCGCAGCTCAGACACCACGTTTGTATCCAGCAAGAACATCAAGAAAAATCCACAGGTCGCGCAAGCTCACGTGAGCGCGGAATGTTGAAATCAACTTCAGCGATACCCGGCATCGCCAGCAAATCGGCAATCTTCTGGTGGCTTCCGGTCATGCGCCGGTAGAACTCAATGCTCATCAAAACATGGGCCGGACGGCCCCGGTCTGTGATGAACACCGGGCCATTGTTGGCAGCCCGTTTTGCCTCGCTCGCAGCCTGATTGAACTCTCGGCTTGATAAGGTCGTGATGGTCACGATGGCACCTCGCTACAAATAAACACAGTAGGCATGTTACTACATCGAGCAGTGCAGCGCATCAATGGCATAAATGGGGTCAGACCCCAATTTGTCCAATTAATCTCGACTTCACGCTGCGCGCCGCGCCCTGACAGCGCCCACCAGCACCAACAAACCCGGCACCAAAATCATCGCCCAGATGATAGAGCTCAGGTTTTCTTTAACCCACGTGAAGTTGCCGAACAGGTAACCCGCACCGCACAGGCCGACCACCCAGATGAAAGCACCGATGACGTTGTAGGCGGTGAACTTGCGGCGATCCATCTCGGCGACGCCGGCGACAAAAGGCGCAAAGGTGCGAACGAAAGGCATGAAGCGCGCCAAGATGATGGTGACGCCGCCGTAGCGTTCGTAAAAGTTATGCGCTTGGTCAAAAGCGCGTTTGTTGAAGAACCGGGAGTCTTCCCACTGAAACACCTTGGGCCCGAAGTAACGGCCGATGGTGTAGTTGCACTGGTCGCCCAAAATGGCCGCTACCAGCAACACAGTGATAGACACTGGCAGGCTGATCAAACCGACACCGCACAACGCCCCGACGATGAAGAGCAGCGAGTCGCCCGGCAAAAAAGGCATCACCACCACACCGGTCTCGACAAAGATGATGGCGAACAGCAGCGCATAGACCCACATGCCGTAGTGTTGGGTGAAGGTCTCCAAGTGACGGTCAATGTGAAGAATGAAGTCTATGAAGAAGCTGATAATTTCCATGGGGCAGATTTTGACACGGCCTAAAATCAAGCCGTGAACTCTGCCAACACCGCCCCACCCCGCCGCCCCATCCGAGACCTGCCCGATGAGCTGATCAGCCAGATTGCCGCTGGCGAAGTGGTCGAACGGCCGGCGTCAGTGGTGCGTGAGTTGGTCGATAACGCCTTGGACGCCGGCGCCCGCCAAGTCACGGTGCGGTTGCTGGCTGGCGGCGTGCGGCTGATTTTGGTGGAAGACGACGGCGCCGGCATTCCGGCCAACGAGTTGGCGATTGCCTTGCGCCGCCACGCCACCAGCAAGATCGCCTCTTTGCAAGACTTGGAAGCCGTCGGCACGATGGGCTTTCGGGGCGAGGCGCTGGCCGCCATAAATTCGATTGCCGACATGAGCCTGATCTCGCGCTCGGGCGACGCCGAAGCTGACGCCAGCGCGGGCGGTCACGCCTGGCAGCTGGACGGCCGCACCGGCGAGATCCAACCGGCGGCCCGCAGCCGCGGCACCAGCGTTGAAGTGCGCGAGCTGTTTTACGCCACGCCCGCCCGGCGCAAATTTTTGAAAACCGACGCCACCGAACTGTCGCACTGCATTGAAGCTGTCAGGCGCCACGCGCTGGTGCGCCCCGACGTCGGCTTTGCCATCTGGCACGAGGGCAAGCTGGTCGAACAATGGCGCGCCTGCACCGAAGCGCTGCAAACCGACGACCGCGTGGCCGCACTGGACCAGCGCTTGGCCGATGTGTTGGGGGCCGAGTTTGTGGCGCAATCCATCGCCGTGAATTACGAAAGCAGCGCGCGCCGTATGGACGGGGGGCCGGCCGTGCGGGTCTGGGGTCGGGCCGGTATACCGGACGCCGCCCGCTCGCGCGCCGACCAGCAGTTTGCGTATGTGAACGGTCGCTACGTGCGCGACAAGGTGCTGACCCACGCCGCCCGCAGCGCCTATGAAGACGTGCTACACGGACACCGGCAGCCGGTCTACGCGCTGTATGTCGAGATGGACCCGGCCCGCGTCGATGTGAACGTGCACCCGACCAAGATTGAAGTGCGCTTTCGGGACAGCCGCGAAGTGCACCAAGCTGTGCGCCATGCCGCTGAAAATGCGTTGGCGGTACCGCGTTCGCAGATTGGTGGCGCCGTCTTCGGTAGCGTCATCGGTGCAGTCGGCGCGGTGGATGCTGCGGATGCGAACGCGCCTCCGCAAGCCGCTGGCCTGCAAGGCTTTGTCTCAGATGCCCAGCGCGCCGCGCGCGGCTTGGGCTGGGCACAACCCGGCATGGATTTTTCGGCGCGCACGGATCAGCGCACTGATCACCGGACTGATCACCGAGTCAGCGACTTCGAAGCCATGTGGCCGGTTGCTGCGGGTCTGTCGGGTCTCTCTGTAGGGTCGACTGCTGATGCGCTGCGCCAGCAGCCGGCGGGGACAGCCGTCAACGCCGAAGCCCCCAGCTTGCCACCCGGCGACTGGCCGCTGGGCCGGGCACTGGCGCAGCTGCAAGGCATTTATATCCTCGCTGAAAACACCAGCGGCCTGATCATCGTGGACATGCACGCAGCCCATGAACGCATTGTTTATGAGCGCTTAAAAAACCAATTGGGCAGCTCGGCCAGTGCCGCCATCGCCAGTCAACCGCTGCTGATTCCGGCCACCTTCGCTGCCACCGCGCAAGAAATAGACACCGCCCAAAGCGCCGCAGACACCTTGCAAACGCTGGGTCTGGAGATCACGCCTTTCTCACCCAAGACACTGGCGGTGCGGGCGGTGCCAACGTCGTTGGCGCAGTCAGACGCGGCCGAGTTGGCGCGCAGTGTGCTGGCCGAATTGGCTCAGCACGACGCCAGCACCGTGATTCAACGCGCCCAAAACGAGCTGCTGTCGACCATGGCCTGCCACGGTGCGGTGCGCGCCAACCGCAAACTCACGCTGGATGAAATGAACGCGCTGCTGCGTCAAATGGAAGCCACCGACCGCTCAGACCAATGCAACCACGGCCGACCGACGTGGCGGCAAATGAGCATCCGCGACCTCGACAGTCTGTTTATGCGCGGCCGCTGAACGGCCTCAGCCCTGCGCTAAAAAGGCGGCGGCACCCGCCAAGCAAGACAGCACAGCGACGAAGGTCAGCAAGGCCCGCAGACTCAACCAGCGGTCCAGCCGCAGCGAACGATAAACCTTGCAATCGACGATGTAGCACAGCAGCAAGCTGGCCGCCATCAGCAGCAAGCCCCAAGCGCTGTTGAGCAACAAACCAGCCCAAGCCAGCAAGCTCGGCAAGACACCCCAGATCAGCAGCCCGCGGCGCGTCTGGGTCAGCGGCATCGCCAGCCCCCAATGAATGCCGCCCAGAAAACTGACGATCACAGCGGCGTAAGTGAGCAGCGCCAAAGCAGCCAAACCTACCCACTCTGGCGGCAACGCCCAAAGCCCCACAGCACCCGCCACAAAGGGCAACAGGCCAGCGATGCCCAGCGCCCAAGCTTCGGCGGCGGGTTTCAATGGCGGAACGGCAGTGGCTGATTCTGATGTGTCGGGTGTGCTCATGGCGAGAGTTTAAAAGACCCCATGGCCACTGGCCGAACTTTAAACAACGAAGATGATCTTACAGAGCTTATGAAATTCTGGCGTCCTTTCCACTCTGTCCTGACTGTTGTCTCACTGTTGCTCACAGCGGCACTGGTCGCCGGTTGCAGCACGCTTGATGAACGCCAACGCGCTTGGATTTTTCAACCCAGCGACCGCACTTGGGGCGGCAGTGCCCAAGCAGCTCGCGACATGGACGACGTGTGGATTCCATTCGAGTCGCGTATCACCGGCCAACCCAGCAAACTCCACGGCCTGTGGCTGGAGGCTGACAAGCCGTTGGCCGCTCTTGCACCAGTCAAGCTGCTCAAAGTCAGCCTGCCGCCGCAAGGCCTTGCGAGCGTAGCCAACCTCAACAATGCAGAAAGACCTGTCTTGCTCTATCTGCATGGCGCCCGCTGGAACGTCACCGGCTCGGCTTTTCGCATGCGCCGCATGCAAGAGTTAGGCTTCTCGGTGCTGGGAGTGGATTACCGTGGTTTCGGCAAAAGCAGCGCTGAGTTGCCGTCTGAAGACATGGCCTACGAAGACGCCCGCGCGGCATGGGACTGGCTGGCGGCCAACTACCCGGACCGGCCGCGCTACATTTTTGGCCATTCGCTGGGCGGGCCTATCGCCATCAATTTAGCAGCGCAAGTCTCTGACGAAAGCGGCACCATCGTCGAAGGCACTTTCACCTCGATCGCCGACGTGGTGAGCACCTTCAAATGGGGTTGGATGCCGGTTTCCGCCTTGATCACCCAGCGCTTTGAAGCTGTCCGTAAGGTCGACCAAATTGGCTCCCCGCTGCTGGTGGTCCACGGCGGGCGCGACCAACTCATCGACCCGGCCTTGGGCCGCAAACTCTACGACGCCGCCACCGAGCCCAAGCTGTTCGTGCTGGTGGAAGACGGCTCGCACCACAACACCAATTCTGTCGGCCAGCCGCAGTACAAAGCGGCACTGGCGCAGCTTTTCAAGCTTGACGCGCGTTAACGTGAAAGAACCCCCAACCTCCGGGCGAGAGTGACCAGCGAGCGCTTCAAGACGCTCTTGCTGCTTTTAGATAGGTCTGCGAACGAATTCCAACGCGGTATTCAGCTTGACCTGCACACGCTCGGGGTTTTCTGCGACCCGTCATCCCGACCGACGTCGACGCAGCTGTGCCGTTCCCGCTATGCACCGAGGGGAGACGGCAGGCCTTCGATCTGCTTTTATCCCGTCAAGCAGGAAGACTACGACAGATCCTGTTTCATTTTCTCGAAGGTTTCTCTGTCGATGTCGCCGTTGGCGTAACGTCTTTTCAATATTTCGGCGGGCGAGTCGTCCAGGGAAGTTTTAACCTGGCCAGGGCGCCTGGCCAGCCAACGCACGAGCAGTACCGCGCCGGCGATGATCAATAGCCAAAACAAACCGCACATCAGCCACATGCCGCTCATCATCCAGGCGACATTTCCGTTGTTCATCATGTCCATCATGTCTGCCCCTTTCGTTGAGCCATGGCTTGTTTTCTCCAAAATGGATGGTACGACGCCAGTGGGCGGAGCCTGTCGAAACCATTCTTAATCTTAGCCCCAACCGCAGTGAGGGACTGTCAGCATTTAGGGCAACCCCAGCAGGGAAAGTTCATTGC
>JABMMH010000172.1 GCA_013205645.1 Polaromonas sp.
ACCGGGGTGATGCCGATTTTTTGCAGCAACTTGAGGCCATGGCCGTCCAGCGTGCTGAAGCGTTTCAGGGTCTCGCCGGCGGCATACAGTTGACCCGTTTTTTCAGTGATGTGTTGCTGGCCGTATTCGCTGAAGTACAGACCACCATCGGTGAGCACACCATCGACATCAAAAAAAGCCACTTTGATGCCCTGTGCTCGCAGCAACAGTTCGGGCGCGAAGTTCAGCGCGGGAAGCAAGGGCGGCATGGCGCTCGCGCCAGTCATAGACAGCGTCATCAAATCACCTTCGCGCGCATCAAATCGTTGGTGTTCAGCGCGCCGCACAAACGACCGGCTTCATCAACTACCAGCACGCTGGTGATGCGGTATTGCTCCATCAAAGCCACGGCATCGACCGCCAGCGATGCTGAGTCGAGCGTTCGCGGGTTGGCGTGCATGACGTCGGCCGCACACATGTCGCGTAGATCGGCGCCTTTTTCAATCAAGCGGCGTAAGTCGCCGTCTGTGAAAATACCCAACACCTGCTGCTGCGCATCGACCACGGCTGAGACGCCCAAGCCCTTGGCGCTCATTTCGCGCATGAGTTCGCTGAGGCTGGCAGCCGGTCGCACGGACGGCACTTCGACACCGCTGCGCATGACATCGCTGACGTGCGTGAGCAGCTTGCGACCCAAGGAACCGCCAGGATGAGAACGCGCAAAATCTTCGGGCTTGAAACCTCTAGCATCGAGCAGGGCCACGGCCAACGCATCGCCCATGGCCAGCTGGGCCGTGGTGCTGGCGGTCGGTGCCAAGTTAAGGGGACAAGCCTCTTGCGCGACGCTGCTGTCGAGCACCACGGTGGCGTGACGCGCCAGCGCCGACTGCGCGCCGCCGGTGAGGGCGATCACCACCACCTGCAAGCGTTTGAGGGTCGGCAAAATCACCGTCAGCTCTTCGCTTTCGCCGCTGTTGGAAATCGCCAGCACGACGTCGGCCGCGGTGATCATGCCGAGGTCGCCATGGCTGGCTTCGCCCGGATGGACAAACATGGCCGGCGTGCCGGTCGACGCCAGCGTGGCAGCGATCTTGCGGCCGATGTGGCCGCTTTTGCCCATGCCCATGACCACCACGCGGCCGGTGCAGGACAACACCGCTTCGACGGCCGCAGCAAACTCAGGGCCGACGCGCGCCGCCATGCTCAGCACAGCAGCGGCCTCGATCTCAAATGTCTTGCGGGCCAAGGCCACAGCTTGTGCCGGGTCAAAGCCGGTGCGCTCAAAGTTCATCCCTGTATTCTATCGAGACCCCCTGCCGCAATGAACAAACCAACAACATGAAACGACGCACCGCACTGACTTTGCTGGCCGCCGCCACTTGCCCCCTGACGCAAGCCCACAGCGCGGCAGACATTGCGGCGCTGCTGCGCGCTGGCGGCTGTGTCTTCCTTATTAGACATGCTGAAACCGATCGCGGTATTGGCGATCCCAGCAACTTCAAGCTCGGCGATTGCAGCACCCAGCGCAACCTGAGTGAGGCTGGCCGCGAGCAGTCGCGCCGTATAGGTCAGTGGTTCAAGAGCCGCCAACTGCAAGCGCGCGCAGTGTATGCGAGTGCTTGGTGCCGAGCCCGTGACACCGCCGAATTGGCCTTTGGCCCACACACGGTTTTACCGGCTCTCAACTCGACCTTCAACAACGACACGCTGCCCGGTCCGCTGACGCAAATTTTACGGACGCGGCTCAAAGCGGTCCCCACTGGCTCGTTTGAGGTTTGGGTCACACACCAAGTTAACATCACAGCGCTCACCGGCGAATTCACGGCCATGGGCGAAGCCCTGATCGTTGATGCCAGCGGCGTACTGCTGGCGCGTACCACTTTGTCATGACGTTTTACACAATGGATGTTGCCTGTGCCTGATACGAATCAAACGGTGAGCCAGTACCTGCGCAGCCACATCCGCACCGTGCCGGACTGGCCGGTACCCGGCGTGCAGTTTCGCGACATCACACCGCTGTTGCAAAACCCGAAGGTGTTTCGCGTGCTGATCGATGCTTTTGTGCACCGCTACATGGACCCGGCTTTGCGGCCAGACGTGGTGGCAGGGCTTGATGCGCGCGGGTTTATTGTGGGTGCCGTTATCGCTTACGAGCTCAACGTCGGCTTTGTGCCTATCCGTAAAAAAGGCAAGCTGCCTTTCACCACGGTACAAGAAACCTACGAGCTCGAATACGGCAGCGCCACGGTTGAATTGCACACCGATGCGGTTCGCGCCGGCCAAAAAGTCTTGCTGATTGACGACTTGATTGCCACTGGCGGCACCATGATGGCTGGCCGTAAGCTGCTTGAAAAACTGGGTGCCCACGTGATGGAAGGCGCGGCAATTGTCGACTTGCCCGAACTCGGCGGCTCCGACAAGTTGCGAGCCTCGGGGCTACCGCTTTTCACGCTGATTGATTTCGACGGCGTGTGAGGTCGGTGCTTGCGCGGCTACTTGCCGATGCAGAATTTGGAAAAAATCTCACCCAGTAAATCGTCCGGCGTGAACTCGCCGGTGATTTGACTCAGCGCGCGCTGGGCTTGTCGCAAGTCTTCTGCCAACAAATCAAGCGCCGGTTGCTTGGCTGATATTTGCTCGTCAGCGCGCATCAGTTGGTCGGCCACTTCGTGCAAGGCTTGAACATGTCGCTCGCGCGCCATGAAGACGCCTTCTGGGGCAGATTGCCAGCCCACCACGTGCAGCAACTGTTGCCGTAAAGCCTGCAAACCAGCACCGGTCTTCGCTGAGATCACCACCGCCGTGCGGTCGCTGACCGTGGTTTCCACAGTCACACCTGCAGGCGCTGAATC
>JABMMH010000173.1 GCA_013205645.1 Polaromonas sp.
ATGTCAGCGTAGGAAATCGATCGGCTGCCAGCACTGACGATGCTGTTGCGGGCTTGGCATTCAGACGCTGCAACACCCAGCAGTCGGGCACCCTCTTCGATCAAAGCAATGCGACCGGCTGCACCCGCGCGGCTGAGCGGATCGAAACTCTGCCACACCGACCAGCTGCCGCCAGTGATCATCAATCCCCATTTGGGATCGGTGTCAACATAGTTCAGCCGTACAGATGACCACGCGACCTCGAGCTCATCGGCGACAATGCGGGCCAACGCCGTGCCGATGTGTTGACCCATTTCGGCCTTGGCAATGTTGACGGTAACGACGCCGTCACGGTCAATTTGGTACCAGATGCTGGGATCAAACACGGGTGCTTCGGCGCTTGTTGAATCCTTCGCAGCCATAGCCGGGCTCAGGAAAGCCAACGTGAAACCGCTGCCAACAGCTGCAATCATGAAGCTGCGGCGGGCCAGCGAAACCGTCGGCAGGCCTTGTTTGATGAGTCGATTAAGCATGTGACGATGCTCCCTTCATGTCTTCAGCCGCCAGCTTGATCGCCTGGCGAATGCGCACGTAAGCCATGCAGCGGCAAAGGTTGCCATTCATGACCTCGTCGATATTGGCATCAGTTGGCTCTGGATAGTCCTTGAGCAGCGTGGCCGCCTGCATGATCTGGCCTGACTGGCAATAGCCGCATTGCGGTGCCTGCGTCTTGATCCAGGCCTTTTGCAAAGGGTGCTGACCATCTGCCGACAAACCCTCGATGGTGGTGATCTGGCTGTTCGCCACGCTGCTGACCGGCGTGACACAGGAGCGGATGGCCTGACCGTCAACGTGAACAGTGCAAGCTCCGCACATGGCGATGCCGCAGCCAAACTTAGTGCCTTTAAGACTCAATTCGTCACGAATGACCCAGAGCAAGGGAGTGGCGGGGTCAACCCCGGTCGAAACGGCTTTGCCGTTGATGGTGAAGGCGGTCATGTTGTATGAATATCGTTGAATTAAAAAGGGAAAAACAGCCACGGGGGCTGGAACTTGGCTATGGCTTGAGCTGTGCCGGATTCCAGCATGGACAGCCCGGCTAAGCGAAATGACTTGAATCACAACACAAGACATTAATGTATTCAAATTTAATTAAAACTTCATACAAAAGGGTTATTCAAGTATTTAATTTATGCCTACTCACTGTGGTCTGCTCACGTTAGGACTTGCACTTCCGGACGTGCGGCCATGCTGGGCGCAACAAAAAAGCCCGGACGGTTTCCCGTCCAGGCTTTTTTGGTTGCGCGCGTGGCAGCGAATTACTTCTTGCTCGGCGGCAAATCAGTACAAGATCCATGCGCCACTTCCGCAGCCATGCCGATGCTTTCGCCCAATGTCGGGTGCGGGTGAATCGTCTTGCCAATGTCGATGGCGTCAGCGCCCATCTCGATCGCCAAGGCGACTTCACCGATCATGTCGCCGGCATGTGTGCCGACCATGCCGCCACCCAAAATTTTGCCGTGGCCGTGCGCTTCCGGGCTGTCGTCAAACAACAATTTGGTGACGCCTTCGTCACGGCCGTTGGCAATCGCGCGGCCTGAAGCCGTCCACGGAAACAGGCCTTTTTTGACCTTGATGCCTTGTGCTTTGGCTTGATCTTCAGTCAGGCCAACCCAGGCAATTTCAGGGTCGGTGTAAGCGACGCTTGGAATCACACGAGCGTTGAAGGCGGCACTGGCCAATTCCTTGTTGCCCTGCAATTCACCGGCAATCACTTCAGCAGCCACATGCGCTTCATGCACAGCCTTGTGCGCCAGCATCGGCTGACCGACGATGTCACCGATGGCGAAGATGTGCGGCACGTTAGTGCGCATCTGAATGTCGACTGGAATGAAACCACGATCGGTGACGCTGACGCCGGCTTTGTCAGCAGAGAGCTTCTTGCCATTCGGCGTGCGGCCAACCGCTTGCAGCACCATGTCATAGGTTTGCGGCGCAGGAGCGCCCTCGCCTTCAAAGGTGACTTCAATGCCGGCTGGTGTCGCCTTGGCGCCCACGGTTTTGGTCTTGAGCATGATGTTGTCAAATCGCGGCGCATTCATTTTTTGCCAGATCTTGACCAAGTCGCGATCAGCGCCTTGCATCAGGCCATCCATCATTTCGACCACGTCAAGACGTGCGCCGAGGGTGCTGTAAACCGTACCCATCTCCAGGCCGATGATGCCACCGCCCAAGATGAGCATGCGCTTAGGCACCTCCTTGAGATTGAGGGCGCCAGTCGAATCGACCACGCGCGGATCTTCTGGCATGAACGGCAGACGCACTGCTTGGGAGCCGGCGGCGATGATGCACTTCTTGAACGCAATGGTCTGCTTCTTACCGGTCTGTGCTTGGGCGTCGCCCGAGGTCTCACTCACTTCCACATGATTCGCACCGACAAAATTGCCGTAACCGCGCACCACGGTGACCTTGCGCATCTTGGCCATGGCAGCCAGACCGCCGGTCAGCTTACCGACGACTTTTTCTTTGTGGGTGCGCAGCTTGTTGATGTCGAGCACCGGTTCGCCAAAGCTCACACCGAGCGTGTCGAAATGCTTGACTTCGTCCATCACGGCGGCGACGTGCAACAGCGCCTTGGAGGGGATGCAGCCGACGTTCAGGCACACACCGCCAAGGGTGGCGTAGCGTTCAACGAGGATGACTTTCAAGCCGAGATCCGCCGCGCGGAAAGCTGCCGAATAACCACCGGGGCCAGCGCCTAGCACCAGCATGTCGCATTCCATGTCGGCGCTGCCGGCGAAGCTGGCAGCGGTAGGTACGGCGACAGTGGACGCGGCAGGAGCAGCGGCTGGGCCGGCCGAAGCAGGCGCGCTGGCAGCAGGCGCGGCAACGGCAACCGCCGCAGTAGCCGGAGCCTCAGCTGCTTCGGCGATTTCCAGCATCAGCAGAACTGAGCCTTCTTTGACGGCATCGCCGATCTTGACTTTGAGCTCCTTGATCACGCCGGCATGGCTGGCGGGGATTTCCATCGAGGCTTTGTCGCTCTCAACCGTGATCAGGCTTTGCTCGGCTCGGATGGTGTCGCCGGGCTTGACCAAGACTTCGATGATGGTGACTTCTGCAAAGTCGCCGATGTCTGGCACTTTGACTTCAATCAGATGGGCTTGACTCATTGGCTTGCTTTCAACTTGAGGGTGAACACCTCCACCGGTCCGGCGGAGTTTTTGTCAAATTCGATGCCGGCGTGTAGGCCGGCCAGCGCGACTTCGCGCGCTGTTTTGGCTTTATCCCAGCTGGTGTGCATGGCACCCAGCGCAAAACTGCGGCCGGAACCAATGCCCCAAAATTCTTTGAATTCAAAAATTTCGCGGTAGCTGTAAAGGCCGTAGATGCCTGTCGCGTTGGCGATGACCACGCTGAACTGACTCGACTCGTAAGGGTCGTTGTCGTCTTCCTTGGTCTGCAGGAAAAAACTTTCTTTCAGAACAGGGTGCAGCAGCGTGAAGGTGTCAAACACTTGGTCCTTGCTGCCAAAGCGCAATTGGTCTCGCGGCAACGAAGCCAGCGCTTTGCACAGCACCGGAAAGTGCGCGACGGTCCCGGCCATGCCGATGAAGCTGCTGCCGGTCGGCGTGTCGATCTTGAAGATCTTGCTGTTCGACTCGAAGCGGCTGCTCAGCCGAGTGTCGCCGAACGTCACCAAGGTGTCGGCAGCGATCGCCACCTGACCATTTTTTTTCACCACGACAAGGGTTGTCATGCTGTGACGCTCAGAGCAGGACGCGGCGGAAGTCACCCAGAATCTGACCCAAATAGACATTGAAGCGAGCCGCAGCGGCACCGTCAATGACCCGGTGGTCATAGGTCAAACTCAGCGGCAATATCAGGCGCGGCACAAACTGCTTGCCATCCCACACCGGTTCCATCGTGCTTTTGGAGACGCCCATGATGGCAACTTCAGGGGCGTTGATGATCGGCAGAAAATACTTGCCGCCAATGCCGCCGAGGCTGGAGATAGTGAAGGTAGCGCCGGTCATTTCAGCCGAACTCAACTTACCGTCGCGGGCCTTCTTGGCCAACTCGCCCATTTCCTGGCTGAGCTGCAAAACGCCTTTCTTGTCGGCATCGCGAATCACCGGCACCATCAAACCATTTGGCGTATCAGCCGCAAAGCCAATGTGCCAGTAGTTTTTATAGACGATGGCATCGCCGTCGAGCGAGCTGTTGAACTCCGGGTATTTTTTGAGCGTCGCCACGATGGCTTTGATCAAAAAGGCCAGCATGGTGACCTTGACGCCAGACTTCTCGTTCTCTTTGTTGGTCGAGACACGAAAGGCTTCGAGGTCCGTGATGTCAGCGTCGTCATGGTTGGTGACGGCCGGAATCATGATGGCATTGCGCAGCAAGTTGGCACCGCTGATCTTCTTGATGCGGCTCATCTCCTTGCGCTCGATCGGGCCGAACTTGGCGAAGTCGACTTTCGGCCAAGGAATCAAGCCCAAAGCGGCGCCGTCGCCACCTGAGCCAGCCGGCGCTTTAACAGTCTGTGCTTGGGTCCGCACGTCGCCCGCCATGACGGACTTGGCGAAGCCCTGCACGTCGTCTTGGGTGATGCGGCCTTTGAGACCGCTGCCTTTGACTTCGGCCAGCGGGACACCGATTTCGCGCGCGAATTTACGCACGGAAGGCGAGGCATGCGGCAGTTGGCCGGTCACTGCGGTGGGTTCATGCGCGGGCATGGCTTGAGCGGGCGTCGCGGCGGCAACCGGTGCAGCAGGTGCTGTAACCGGTGCGCTGGCAACAGCCACAGGCGCGGCGACTGCTGCTGCGGCTTGCAGGGCAGGCGCAGCCGGTGCAGACGCCGCTGGTGCGGCTACCGCTTCAGCGGCAGGCGCAGCGGCTGCCGGAGCTTCGGCTTCAGCCTCCAGCACCAGCACGATTGAGCCTTGCTTGACCTTGGCGTCCAGCTTGACGCGGAGTTCTTTGACCACGCCGCCGTGGCTCGATGGAATTTCCATTGACGCCTTGTCGGACTCGACGGTCAGCAGCGATTGATCTGCCTTGACCGTGTCACCCGGTTTGACCAGGATCTCGATCACTGTTACCTCGTCGAAGTCGCCAATATCGGGAACCTTGATGTCTATCAATGCCATGTTGTTGTCTCCAGTACTTCTGTCGCTTCAGTCACGATGAGGCCGAGGCTCAAGCGTAAAGTGGGTTGATTTTGTCGGTGTTGATGCCGTACTTTGTGATCGCCTCGGCCACCTTGGCGACTGGCAATTTACCGTCTTCGCTGAGGGCTTTGAGCGCCGCCAAGACGATGTAATGACGGTCAATCTCAAAGTGCTCGCGCAGCTTGCTGCGGAAATCGCTGCGGCCAAAACCGTCAGTACCCAACACTTTGTAGTTGCGACCCTTTGGAATGAAGGAGCGAATCTGCTCAGCATAAGCCTTCATGTAGTCGGTCGATGCAACGATAGGACCTTCACTCTTGCCGAGCTGCTGGCTGACAAACGAAACACGTGGCTCATGGGTCGGGTGCAGCAGGTTGTGACGCTCGCAGTCCTGGCCTTCACGGGTCAGCTCGTTGAAGCTTGGGCAGCTCCAAACGTCAGCCGCAATACCCCAGTCTTTCTCGAGCAAGGCTTGCGCCGCAATGCTTTCGCGCAGGATGGTGCCGGAACCCAGCAACTGAACCCGCTGGGCAGACTTGCCGCCCGGCTTGCACAGGTACATGCCTTTGATGATTTGCGCTTCGGTGCCAGCACTCAAGCCGGGCATCGCGTAGCTTTCATTCAACAGCGTGATGTAGAAATAGACGTTTTCCTGCTTTTCCACCATGCGCTTGAGGCCATGGTGCAAGATCACGCCGACTTCGTGCGCGAAGGTCGGGTCGTAGCTGATGCAGTTGGGAATAGTGCTGGCCAAAATATGGCTGTGACCGTCTTCGTGCTGCAGGCCTTCGCCATTCAGCGTGGTGCGACCGGAGGTGCCG
>JABMMH010000174.1 GCA_013205645.1 Polaromonas sp.
GAGCACGGCTTCCACTGGCTCACCCTTGGCCAGCATTTTTTTGGCACGGTTGATTTCCAGAGCGCGCCATTCGTCGGCTTGGGCATTCAGCTGTTGGATCAGCGGGACCGTGCCGCGCTGGTTCAGCCAGTGCATGAAGTTTTGCACGCCGGCGTCAATGATCACTTCAGCCTGCGCCACCGCCGCTTGCCGGTTGTCTTTGCCGGTCTGCACGACTTTCGCCAAGTCATCGACGGTGTAGAGATAAATGTCTTCGAGTGCCTGCACTTCGGGTTCGATGTCGCGCGGGACGGCCAAGTCGACCATGAACATGGGCTTGTGCTTGCGCAGTTTAATGGCTCGTTCTACCGCGCCCAATCCAATGATGGGCAAGGTGCTGGCGGTGCAACTGATGACGGCGTCAAACTCATGCAGGCGCAGTGGCAGGTCGGCCAGCCGCATCACTTCTGCGCCAAAGCGACCCGCCAGTTTTTCACCGCGCTCCAGCGTGCGGTTGGCGATCGCGATCGATTTCGGGTTCTTGGCGGCAAAATGCGTCGCCGCCAGTTCAATCATTTCGCCAGCACCGACAAACAGCACCTTGATGTCGCTGAGGTCTTCAAACAGCTGGCCGGCCAAACGCACCGAGGCAGCCGCCATGCTGATGCTGTGCGCGCCGATTTCGGTGCTGCTGCGGACTTCTTTGGCCACCGCAAACGAGCGTTGAAAGAGTTGGTGCAGCGTGGTGCCCATGGCGCCGGCATCTTCGGCGGCGCGCACCGCGTCTTTCATTTGACCGAGGATTTGCGGCTCGCCCAGCACCATGGAGTCGAGCCCACTGGCCACGCGAAAGGCGTGGCGTGCGGCGTCGCCGTTGTGCAGGGTGTAGCTGTGTGAGCGCAGCAGCGCGGGCGAGACGCCACCGTTGTGCGCCAGCCACTCGATCGTGCTGTCGAGGTCAACATGCTCGCCAGCGCAGTAAATTTCGGTGCGGTTGCAGGTCGACAGCAATGTGGCTTCGGGCTGGCGCGTCAGCGAGGCGCGCAAGCCCTTCAACGTCGGCTCAATTTGGTCGATGGCGAACGCAAATCGGCCTCGCAAATCGAGCGGTGCGGTGTGATGATTTAAGCCGAGGGCCCAGACTGACATGTGTTGATTATAAATTTTTGCCGGACTGAGGTTGCTGGTGTGCCTCAAAATGGCCTTTTTCGATGGGCCGTGCGCTTAAACTGCATCGCAACTTTCCATTTCTGCACATGACTTTTTATCTTCTGGCCAACCATCTGCTGAACTTAGTGGCACCCGCTGCTTTTCTGGCTTTGCTGATGGTCGGGTTGTCCGCGTTGTTGCCTTTGCTCAAGTCTAAAGCAGGGGGGAAATCTGCCCGCTTGAGTCGGCCAAGTTGGCGCTGGCAGTTCGCGCTGGTGTTCGCTGCCAACTTGCTGGTCACCGTTGGCGGCTTGGTGTTTTTCGGCCATGACGGCCGGTTGCTGACCTACGCTGCCATGGCGCTGGCGGCGGCTTTGGTGCAGTGGCTGCTGCTGCGCGGCTGGAAGGCCTGACCCTTCTTAGCTTGACGGTGAGAACAAATCCACGCGGTCGGTGATGATGCCATCGGTGCCCAGCGCCCGCAGCCGAAGGGCGGCCGAGGCTTCATTCACCGTGTAGCTGAGCACCTTCAAGCCTGCGCTTTGGGCTTGCTGCACGCTGAGTGCATCCCATTGCGTGTAATTGCAGACCACCGCCACACAGCCGAGCTTGAGAGCATTTTCCAGCCAGCCGGCCTGCAAGGTGTTTAACAACAAGCCGCGCGGCAGATGAACTTGCGCAACGCGGGCGGCTTCAAGTGCGTCGGCTTGAAAAGAACTGAGCAGCGGCAGGGAGTCCTGCGGGGCATCAGCCCAGAGCCGGGCCGCCGCGTTCGCCACCACGGTGCCGGTCAAGGACTCACTGCAGGGCGTGGGTTTGATCTCGATGTTCAGGGCCAATGCGTTGTCTAGGCAGTAATGCGCGACGGCCTCCAAGCTGGCCAATGGCTCACCCGCGTACGCCGGCGAATGCCAGCTGCCGGCATCTAGGCGCGACAGCTCGTCCCAACTTAATTCAGCCGCCAGTCCTTGCCCGTTGCTGGTGCGATCCAAGGTGGCGTCGTGCAGCAAAAACGGCACGCCGTCGGCACTCAATTTGACGTCGCATTCGAACATGCGGTAGCCATGGGACGCGCCCAAGCGAAACGCCGCCAGCGTGTTTTCGGGTGCCAGTTTGCCGGCGCCACGATGCGCGATCCAGCGCGGATAAGGCCAGGCCTTGTTTGCCGCAGCGGTCATATACGTTGTCCGCTGGCGCTGTCAAACCAGTGCAGCCGGTCGGTTCGCGGCGCAGCATGAATCGTCGCGCCCAGCACGGGCGACGGCTGGCTTTCATCCATTCGGACAATCAAGGCTTCATCGCCTAAGCGGCAATACACCAGCCGCTCGGCGCCCAGCATTTCAATCGCCTCGACTTTGACGGCCCAGCCCGTGTCCGAGACTTGCAGGTGCTCCGGCCGAATGCCCAAAATAGCGCCGGCCGGGCCGCCAAAGTCTGCGTTGCGCAGATGCTTGAGCAAGTTCATCGGCGGAGAGCCCATGAAGCTGGCTACGAAGGTGGTGGCGGGGCGGTTGTAAACCTCC
This sequence comes from Polaromonas sp., assembly GCA_013205645.1. Classification (GTDB taxonomy): domain Bacteria; phylum Pseudomonadota; class Gammaproteobacteria; order Burkholderiales; family Burkholderiaceae_C; genus Polaromonas. Next base: position 2,652 of record JABMMH010000174.1, read on the forward strand.
TCAGGCGTGCCGAACTGCTCTACCCGACCGGCGTTCATGACGATCATGCGCTGGGCCAAGGTCATGGCCTCTACCTGGTCGTGCGTGACAAACAGCGAGGTGATGCCAAGCTCGCGGTGCAGCTTTTGAATTTCCAAACGGGTTTGCACGCGCAGCTTGGCGTCCAAGTTGGACAGCGGTTCGTCAAACAGAAACACCTGCGGTTGGCGCACGATGGCCCGACCCATCGCCACGCGCTGGCGCTGGCCGCCGGACAGGGCGCGGGGCTTGCGGTCCAGCAGCTGGCCCAACTCCAAGATGGCAGCGGCCTTGTCGACCCGCGCCTTGATCTCGGCCAGTGGCACCTTCTTGATCTTCAGTCCGTAAGCCATGTTGTCGAACACGCTCATGTGCGGGTACAGCGCGTAGTTCTGGAACACCATGGCGATGTCGCGCTCGGCCGGCTCTAGGTCGTTGACCACGCGCTCGCCGATGGAAATCTCGCCGCCGGAGATTTCCTCCAAGCCGGCCACCATGCGCAGCAGGGTGGACTTGCCGCAGCCCGACGGCCCGACGATGACGATGAACTCGTGGTCGGCTATTGAAGCGTTGATGCCGTGGATGACCTGCAGCGCGTGCTTGCCGCTGCCGTATGTCTTGATGACATTGTTGAGTTGGATTGAAGCCATTTTTTTCTAGTCAGTTGGGGACAGAGCTGAAGATCTGCCCCGCAAAGTAATTGTTTTCAAGTGGACGCCGCGGAACCGGCTTTGCCGGGCCGCTGGTGGCGCCCCCTGGGGGGAGGCGCCGAAGGCGCTTCGGGGGAGGGTCATTTCTCAGTGTCGACCAGGCCCTTGACGAACCACTTCTGCATCA
>JABMMH010000175.1 GCA_013205645.1 Polaromonas sp.
GCAGCGTCACATGCACATTGGCCGGTACATTGCGCAGCAAGTGGCGGCAAATCAAGGATTTACCCAAACCAACCTCACCCGTCAGCACCGCCATCACTCCACTGCGCACGGCAAAAAGAAGATTGTTGAAAGCAGTCACATGCTGGCTGCCTGGATAGAAAAAACTTGTATCTGGTGAAATACTGAAAGGCGCACGGCTGAAGCCGAGCGCCTTGTAAACCTGTTCAAAATCAGACAATGAGAACGCCGATCAATTATTAGGGATCACTGTAGGCATCAGGAAAATGACCAATTCCTTGCGCCTGCTAGCCTGGTACTCAGCCCGGAATGGGTTGAATGAGCCTGTGCCTTCGCCGATGCCGGGGATAGCCCGTGTCGTCTGGGACCCCTCTTCTTCAATCAACCCGCCCAGCACCACCAGCTCACCACTGCGTGCCCGCACCAAGGTGCTGGCTTCTTTGATTTCAAGAACAGGCGCCGTACTCTGCCCACTTGGTGAGACCTTTGTGCCAGCCAATCGGGTCACGGTTGGTGCGACGTGGAGCATGGTCCAACCGTCACTGGAAATCTGTGGTGTGACGGTCATCATCACGCCCAAATCCACCGTGGTGGGCTGTTCGCTGATGGTGTCCGAGATGCCAATACCAGCAGTGGTGGTGCGAAAGTTGGTCCGGGTATAAAACGTATCACTGGTCCCGACTTTCACAAAAGCGGTCTGGTTATTCATGATGCGAATACGCGGCTGCGAAACCATCCGCACATCACCTTGTTGTTTGAGGGCATTGATCACTGCCGAGTAATTGTTGCGGCTGTAAGTTGCCGAAAAGGTGCTTGGCGCTGTCGTACCGCCGCTGATAATCGTGCTGGCTGCCAGCGCCGTCCCCATGCCACCAATCTGCAGTCGACTCCAGTCCAGGCCGAGGGCGTAGTCTTCGTTCAGCGTCACCTCGACAATCCGCACCTCAATGTCAACCTGCCGGTGCATACCGTCTTTGATCAGCGCAATGAATTGCTCGACCTCTTCAATCTTCGGTGCGCTGTCAGTGACGATGATCGTCCCCGTCAAACGATTGATCAGTACGCTGCCACGCGGTGACAACAAGGACTTGATCTGTTGGTCAATTTCTTGCCAGAACGTCACCGAATCGCTCAGGCTGCTGCTAGCCCTGGTACCACCCGACCCGCCGCCGGCCTCGGAGGCTACGGCCGTCGCAGAAGCACTTGCACGACCCGAGCGTGCGGCCCGAATGTAGTCCAATTCAAATGCCTTAGTCACCGTCGAGCGGACGCGAATCACCCCTCCCTGCTGTTCCCACGAGTAACCCAGACTGGTGAGCAACACCTCAAAGGCGCTCGTCAACGGGACATCCGTGAAGTCGACCGTCACAGTACCCGTCAGATCAGGGTCAGAAATGAGGTTGAGCCCATTGGCCCGGGCAAAAATACCCAAGGCGTCGCGAATATGAAGCTGCCGTGCCCGAAAAGAATACAAGCGAGGCGGAGCTTCTTCCATGTGCCGATCGTTGGTCACCACCATACCGCGAGCCTCTGGCGGCAAGCGGAACTCCTTCGCCTCGCGAGCACGCGCATCTTCAGCCAGCTTGGCATTGATTGTTGAATAAGCGCTAGCCGGGGCCTCCTGTGAGGGTGCAGCAATGTCCATTCTTGGCATGCTGCAGCCAGCCGCCATCAAAGCCACCGCCAAGGAGGTCGCGCTGACGCGCCAAAAACCTGATTGGTTGTCGTTATGCATACTCAAAAACCTTTCGACATATGAAGCCAAAGCCGCTCACCGCCCTTGCGATGGCTCACCAATAAAACACGCATCGGTTCAATACGATCAACCTTGTAATCGGCCAGCGTGTCACCTTGCTCATACATTTCCGAACCAATCTGCACCACCCGACGTTCGCCATCAACCAATATCGCAGAGACTAGAAATGGCGACTTGGCCTTGCCTGCCACGGCACGCGGCGCCGGCTCCACGTCATAAGGCATCAGCGCGCGTAAATCTACATGCGCCGGTTCACGTCGCATCACGGGCGACACCGCATCCGGCGACACTGGCACCTTCAAGGTCTTGACCGTCGGCAGCGGCAGCTTGGCGCTTTCAAACGGCAAAAAATACGTCCATGCAAAGGCCAATAGCAGCGCCAGTGGAATCAGTAAAAAACCCAAGTAAGCTTTCATTGGGTCTCCAACACAAAAATGTTGTCGCCCTTGATATTCACCTTCACGGCAAACGGCAAGCCGGCTCTACGACCTTGTGGCGTCGCATCTTCAATCTGGAAGTTGCTCAATGAGAAATAACCCAAACCCGAGTAGCTGACAGCAAACATTTCATTGATCCGGCCCAGTTCGTCGCCCGTGAAAGTGGCAGAGATGTTCAAGGCCTCGCGGCGCAATTGAACGCCAGGCTTCCAGCTGGTACGACGAATCAATTCAGCATAGTCGCTAGAGGCCTTGGCGAGTTGTTCGATCTGAGCGCTGGCTGCCGTCGCCTTGGTTTGCATATCCTGAGCATTCAAAAGTGCCGCCCGACCTTTCCAAAAAAGATGCAGACCTGCTGCCAGCAAAAGCGAAGCCAACAAAAGCACGATCCAAGTCCTGAAGTGAAATTTTCTAAACATGCGTATTTGTCCTGTTTGGCTTAATTCTGGGTCGCCGTACACGCCACATTCAGGCTGGCTGCAGGGACGGTGTACCCAGAACCATCCGGCTCAAAGCGAGTGGGCGTCCCGCTAAAGCACGTCACCGTCACCGCATGCGACTGACCAGAGTCCAGCGCCGTCACGGCGGCAACACGGTTGTCAGCATTGATATCGGTGTTCATCATTTGTTTCGGCGCTGCGACCTCCCAGTACTTTCCGTCTGGCAGCAAGGCATGCACATGCAAGTACAAGGGCGCCTCGAAAGCCGTCACAGCGCTCCAGTCTTTCGCCACCACCGGCACACACGCAGACGCATTGGTCCCGCTCGCCACGGTGGCGCTCAACGAGCCAGTCGGCTGCACCACGCTGCCAGTTCCGGCGGCGGCAGGGTTGGCATTGACAACCCAAAAAAGCGGCAAGCCGATCGGCAAACCCACCGGGACAGCGTCCTCTCCGGCAGGTGCGTGGTACTGCCCTGTCAAGGCGTTGTCAAAATTAACCAACAACTCGGTGTTCATGCAACTGTCCACGGGCCGGGTGCACTGACCCGCCGTCTGCAACGCTGTGCGCAACTCCAGCAGTGACGCAGCATTAGACCAACCGCCATAGTCGCGCATGTCGTCCACTGCTGATTCACGGCTGCCAGTCGCCGCATGCTCATACACACGATAAGAGGAATAGTTGCCGTCGGCTGGTATGTCATTGGCAAACACAGCGTTGGCTCGATCAAGTCGTTCATTGGCCTGCGCATGTGGACGCGTCACCACAAATGCGGAAGGACTTGAGCGTTGCTGCGTCCAGGGCGACGTCACAGTACTTTCCGACAATGGCGAAAACCGGCCATTTGCCCATGCAAAAAAACTTTCAACACCGCTTTGCCAGACGCGCGGCAGCGTCATGCTGCGAGTCGACACATCAAGTGAGGCATTATTGGCAGTCATCAACCGTTCAAGTTCAATCAGGGTATTCACGTTGCGGCACAACTGCCCCACCGAACCACCGGTCCCTTGGCTGCTGCGCATCGGGTTGTGCAGATCTTTGAAGCCCACCCCAGACGCCAAAGAGCCACCAGGAAACAGCAAATCTGAGAAGGTAAAAGGAAGATCTGCGCGCAAGGCCGGGTGCACGTCATAGTTGAACAAGGTTCCCTTGGAAGAACGTGTTGGTGTGCCCAGCACGCTGCTCGGCAGCGCACCGTAAGGCGTGTAAACGCCCGCATCTGGCGCTACAGGCGTCACCCCATCCAGCATGGCAATCCGACTCAACGCGTCATCGACGGTCGCAAGTTGCAGGGGGCCCGGAAAACCACCATGGCGGGTGGCATATGCCAGCAGCGATTCGCGCGCCTGCAGCAGTGCAGAACGGTCAGCATTGTCCGACTCTTTCTGAGTGAGCAAATTCACCAAAGGAAAAACTGCAGCCGCAATAACCCCCAGCAAAATAAGCGCCAATGTAATTTCAATCAAGAAAAACCCACGGGTCCGTTTCACAGCATCAACCCCCCGGCCGCTTGCTGCGCCAAATCGTAAATTGGAATCACGATGGTCAGCACCACCACCACCAACAAAGCACCA
>JABMMH010000176.1 GCA_013205645.1 Polaromonas sp.
CAAGCTCGGCTATATCGCGGCGCACAGCGCCATCGTGCTGGTCTGTATTGGCGGCCTGTTGGACGGCGACTTGATGGTGCGTGCGCAGATGTGGTTCAACGACAAGGTGGTTTTCACCGGCGGCGGACTGATCGCTGACGTAGCGCCAAAGCACCGTTTGAGTGAGAGCAACCCGACCTTCCGCGGCAATTTATTGGTGGCCGAGGGCACCCAGTCGAGCGTGGCGCTGCTGAACCAGCCCGGCGGTGTGTTGTTGCAAGAATTGCCTTTTTCGATTGAGCTGAAGAAGTTCATCGTCGAGTACTACTCCACCGGCATGCCCAAGCTGTTTGCCAGCGAGATCGTGATCCACGACAAAGAAACCGGCGAGAAAATCCCGACGCGTGTGGAAGTGAACCACCCAGCGAATCACCGAGGCGTTGAGATTTACCAGTCGAGTTTTGACGACGGCGGCTCCAGCGTCACGCTGAAGGCCGTGCCCATGAATGCGGCCACCAAGCCGTTTGAAATTCAGGGCACGATTGGCAGCTCCAGCAACCTCAGCAACGGGCCTGAAAAACTCACGCTGGAATACACCGCGTTGCGCGTCATCAACGTTGAAAACTTCGGCACCTCCGGGGCTCAAGCCGGGTCATCCGGTTCTGCGGTGGATGTCCGAAAAGTTGACCTGCGCCAAGCCATCGACAGCCGCCTTGGCGCGGCCAACAAGACCCGAACCAACAAAGAGTTGCGCAATGTCGGGCCAAGCGTGAGCTACAAGCTGCGCGACGGCGCTGGGCAAGCCCGTGAATACCAAAACTACATGTTGCCGGTGCGCATGGACGACAACCCTGACAGTACCTCGGTGTTCTTGCTCGGTGTGCGCGAAACCCCGATTGAGCCGTTCCAATATTTGCGGGTGCCGGCCGACCAGGAATACACCATGCAGACGTTTTTGAACGTCCGTGCGGCACTCGCCGATGCGCGCCAGCGTGATGAAGCCGTGCGGCGCTATGTGCGGCAAGCCATCGCGCCAGACCGGCCCGACTTGGCGGCCCAACTGACAGCGTCGGCCTCGCGCGCGCTGGGCTTGTTTGCTGGCGCTGAAAGCGTGGCCCCGCTGGCCAGCCCACAAACCGCCCCAACGACAGCCGCTGCGGCGGCAGCCAAAGCTGGCCCACAGACTGCCGGACTGCAAGCCATCTCGGACTTCATGGAAGTGAATGTGCCCGAAGCCGAGCGCAGCCGGGCGGGCGAAGTGCTGGTGCGGATTCTCAACGGCGTGCTGTTTGAGCTGGTCTCCATGTCGCGTGAACAAGCGGGCTTGCCGCCGATGGCGCAGGACGAAAAAACGCAAAACTTCATGGCCCAAACCGTGTTGAGCTTGAGCGATGCGCACCACTACCCGGCCCCCATGACGTTTGCCTTGAAGGACTTCACGCAGGTTCAGGCCAGCGTCTTCCAAGTGGCCCGTGCGCCCGGCAAAAACATTGTTTATCTGGGTTGCGCTTTCTTGATTGTGGGCATTTTTGCCATGCTTTACGTGCGCGAACGCCGGCTGTGGGTTTGGCTCTCGCCACGCCAGGGCATGGTTGACGCAAATGACACAGGCAACACCAGCCATGCGACCATGGCCTTGTCGGCGAACCGCAAGACCATGGACGGCGACAAGGAATTTGAAATGTTGAAAACCCGACTCTTACAGGTGTCCCCATGAAAACCACCACGCTCAAGCGCAGCGGCGCCAATGACAGTTTCATCTTGAATGAAGGTTATTTTGCGCGTCGTAATGTGCTCGATTGGCTGTTTGCCGCGTTGGTCATGTGCGGCGGACTGTACGCCTTATTTCGCTACCACGCGCATATGGATGTGTATGAAAAAGGCATCTTGCTGAGCGCCATTCCCTCTGCCATTGCCATGGGCTGGTTCTGGCGGCCGTTGCGTGCGTTGATGCTGGCGGTGACGGTTGGTTCCTTGCTCGGCATCGTCTCGTATCAGGGCGAGTTGGCGCGTGCGGAGCAGGTGTTTTGGCTGAAGTATTTTCTGTCCAGCCAGTCGGCTATTTTGTGGATGAGCGTGCTGTTTTTCATGGGCACCTTGTTCTATTGGTTTGGCATGGTGGCCAGTCGCGGCAAAGACGGCAACAGCGATGCGCTGGAGTCTTTGGGTTCCAAAATTGTTTGGGTTGCCATCACCATGGCCCTGATCGGCACCATGGTGCGCTGGTACGAGGGTTACCTGATCGGGCCTGACGTCGGCCATATTCCCGTCAGCAATCTGTATGAAGTCTTCGTGCTGTTTTGCTGGATGACTGCGGCTTTTTATCTTTACTTTGAAGCCCAATACAACACCCGAGCGCTGGGCGCATTTGTCATGCTGGTGGTCAGCGCTGCCGTGGGCTTTCTGCTTTGGTACACCGTCGTGCGCGGCGCCCACGAAATTCAGCCGCTGGTGCCGGCCCTGAAAAGCTGGTGGATGAAGGTCCATGTACCCGCCAACTTCGTTGGTTATGGCATGTTCGCTTTGGCGGCGATGGTCGCCTTGGCTTACCTGATCAAGCAACAAGCCACAGAAAAGCGCTGGTACAAACTCACGCCCTTGTGGATGCTTGGTGTGGTGATCTGCTTTGTGCCGATTGTGTTTCGCAAGGCAGAAGTCGGTGGCAGCAATTACTGGCTCGGTTACCTGCTGGTGTCGGGTTTGATTTCAGCCGGTATTTTGCTCGGTCGCCAGCGCTTGGCTGAGCGGTTGCCGAGCTTTGAAGTGCTCGACGACGTGATGTACAAATCCATCGCCGTTGGCTTTGCGTTCTTCACCATCGCCACCGTCTGGGGTGCGCTGTTGGCGGCTGAAGCCTGGGCCGGTTACTGGAGCTGGGACCCGAAAGAAACCTCGG
>JABMMH010000177.1 GCA_013205645.1 Polaromonas sp.
CAGTGAAATCATGCGGGCCGGTATTCAGTCGATTGCGCGCGGTCAAGTCCATGCCGGGCAGGCGCTGGGCATGACCTATGCGCAGAACATGCGCTTGATTGTGCTGCCGCAGGCCTTTCGCAACATGCTGCCGGTGCTGCTGACGCAGACCATCATCTTGTTCCAAGACACCTCGCTGGTTTATGCGATTGGCGCCTACGACCTGCTCAAGGGCCTGTCGACGGCAGGCAAGATTTACGGTCGGCCTGAAGAGGCTTACCTGCTGGCCGCCGTGGTTTATTTCGTGATTTGTTTTGGCCTGTCTTACCTGGTCAAGAAATTGCAAAACAAGATTGCCATCGTTCGTTGAGACGATCCCAGGCGCTAGCGCCAAAGCATGTATTTTGAAAGAACAAGATGATTGAACTCAAAGCAGTTTCCAAATGGTACGGTGCCGTGCAGGTGCTCAACAACTGCACCACCACCATCCAAAAAGGTGAAGTCGTGGTGGTCTGCGGGCCGTCGGGCTCGGGCAAGTCGACACTCATCAAAACCATCAACGCGCTGGAGCCTTTTCAAAAGGGCGAGATTTATGTCGATGGCCAAGCGGTGCACGACCCAAAGACTGATCTGCCCAAACTGCGCAGCCGGGTCGGCATGGTGTTCCAAAACTTTGAATTGTTTCCGCACCTGAGCGTGACAGAAAACCTGACGCTGGCGCAGGTCAAGGTGTTGGGTCGCAGCCAAAGCGATGCCTTGACGCAAGGGCTGAAATACTTAGACCGCGTCGGTCTGATGGCGCACAAAGACAAGTTTCCAGGCCAACTCTCGGGCGGTCAGCAGCAGCGCGTGGCGATTGCCCGAGCGCTCAGCATGGACCCGATCGCCATGCTGTTCGACGAACCCACTTCAGCGCTCGACCCCGAGATGGTCGGCGAGGTACTCGATTGCATGATGGACCTGGCCAAAGAAGGCATGACCATGATGGTGGTGACACACGAGATGGGCTTTGCGCGCAAAGTCGGCAGCCGAGTGATCTTCATGGACATCGGTGGCCGCATTCTGGAAGACTGCACCAAAGACGAGTTCTTCAGCCATCCGGAAAACCGCCAAGAGCGGACCCGCGAGTTTTTGAACAAGATTTTGCAGCACTGAACGCACTTTTTGGGACAATCGCGGCATGACCACTGCTACCAGCTCCGCTCCAAACACAACCCTCACCATCACCCGTCCAGACGACTGGCATTTGCACGTGCGCGACGGCGATGCGCTGGCCACTGTGGTGCCGCACACCGCGGCTCAGTTTGGTCGCGCCATCATCATGCCGAACCTGCGGCCGCCGGTGACCACTGGTGCGCAGGCCTTGGCTTATAAAAGTCGTATTCAAGCGGCGGTGCCAGCAGGGGTGCAGTTCGAGCCGTTGATGACGCTTTACCTGACCGACAACTTGCCGCCTGACGAGATCCAGCGCGCCAAGGACGCCGGTGTGGTGGCGCTCAAGCTGTACCCGGCGGGCGCCACCACCAACAGCGACGCCGGCGTGACCGACCTGCGCAAGACTTACATAACGCTGGAAGCCATGCAGCAAGCCGGCTTGCTGCTGCTGGTGCATGGTGAAGTCACCAGCCCCGAGATTGATCTGTTTGACCGCGAAGCCGTGTTCATCGACCAGCAATTGATTCCGCTGCGCCGCGATTTTCCTGAACTGAAAATTGTCTTTGAGCACATCACGACAAAGGAAGCCGCGCAGTATGTGGCAGAAGCAGACCGTTTCACGGCGGCCACCATCACCGCGCACCATCTGCTGTACAACCGCAATGCCCTCTTCACCGGCGGTATTCGGCCGCACTACTATTGCTTGCCCGTGCTCAAACGCGAGACACACCGGCTGGCCCTTGTGCAAGCGGCGATCAGCGACAACCCGCGTTTCTTCCTTGGCACCGACAGTGCGCCGCACCCGGCGCACCTGAAAGAGCACGCCAGTGGCTGCGCCGGTTGCTACACCGCGCACGCCGCCATGGAGTTGTACGCCGAGGCCTTTGACGCGGTCGGTGCGATCGACAAACTGGAAGCTTTCGCCAGCTTCAACGGCCCTGATTTTTATGAGTTGCCGCGCAACACCGGCCACATCACGTTAAAGAAGCAAAGCTGGATGCCACCCGAAAGCTTTGCTTTTGGTGAAGCCGAATTGAAGCCGCTGCGCTCAGGTGAAAGTCTGGCCTGGCAACTGGTGTGAGCCTGCCGGCAGGCGGCAACATCGCCGCCGTAGTGGCGGCACTGGATTGGCAGCAACCGTGGCTGGCGCCTTGGCGGCCTGAAGCTGCTGGCTTGATAGCGCATCTAGCGGCTGGTCGGTCGGTGGCCAGTGCATTGAACTCGCTGAATGCCCTGAGCGCATTGAATACGCAAGGCGGCTCGTTTGAAGGCACGCCTTGGCGAGCGCCCATCCGTTTCGTCGCTCAATCCGAGTTGCCTGCCGGCCAAGCCTACGAACAGTTCATTTTTGAGACTCGCCAAGTGCCGACGCGGGAAAATTTGCACGACCTGTTCAACGGTCTTTGCTGGTTGCAGTTTCCGCACACCAAGAGCCGGCTGAACGCACTGCAAGCCGCGCAAATTGCCGTTGGCGGCGTGTTGCCCACGCGCGGCGTGGTATGTGACGCGCTGACCGTTTTTGATGAAAATGCTGCTGTGTTGATGGCGCCGCAGCCACTGTGGGACGCCTTGCTGGCGCGTCAGTGGCAACGTCTTTTCATTGAACTGCGGCCGTTGTGGCGCGAAGCCCGACTGGTTTTGTTTGGCCATGCCTTGCTGGAAAAATTGGCGAATCCGCGCAAGCAGATCACGGCGCACGTTTATCAAGCCCAGCCTGTTGTCGGTTGCATGGAGAGCTTGAAAGGCCTTGACGCCTGGGTGGCCAGCGACCTCAGCGTCGGCAAGTTGGCGGGGAAACCTTTTGCGCCTTTGCAGGTACTGGGCGTGCCTGGTTGGTGGGCTGATAACGGGAACTTTTCCTTTTATGAAGACTCTGAGATATTCCGTCCAGCGAAGCGCTGACGGACGACTTGATTTGGCCCGTGACGCCCTCATCTTGTGGGTGGATTTAGTAATTAATGACGACACTTTTTTGGAGTGAACACTGATATGAAGCGCATCTTTTTGTTTGTCATGACCAACCTTGCGGTGGTTGTGGTGCTGGGCATCGTGGCCAACCTGCTGGGCGTCAACCGGTTCCTGACACCGAACGGGCTTGACCTCAAAATGCTGCTTGGCTTCGCATTGCTGATCGGTTTTGGTGGTGCCACTATTTCGCTGTTGATCAGCAAGCCAGTCGCCAAATGGAGTGCGGGTGTTCGCCTCATCAAAGAACCGCAAAATGCCGACGAAGCTTGGATTTATGAGACGGTTCGCCGCCTGTCAGACCGCGCGGGTATCGGCATGCCTGAAGTCGGTATTTTTGACGGTGCGCCGAATGCTTTTGCTACGGGCGCGTTCAAAAATTCCGCCTTGGTCGCGGTGTCGACAGGTTTGCTGCAAGGCATGACGCGGGAAGAAATCGAAGCTGTAATCGGTCATGAGATCGCTCACATTGCGAACGGCGACATGGTCACCATGGCGCTGATTCAAGGCGTGATGAACACCTTTGTGG
>JABMMH010000178.1 GCA_013205645.1 Polaromonas sp.
CTTGCACCGCCTGCCACGGCGCGCAGGGCCGCGCGGCACCCGACGGCTACTACCCGCGGCTGGCCGGCAAGCCCGCCGCCTACCTCTACAACCAGCTGTTGCACTTTCGTGAGGGTCGACGCCATTACGGGTTGATGACGCAAATGGTTGAGCCGCTGACCGACGCTTATCTGCTTGAAATTTCGCAGTACTTTGCCGACCTCCAAGTTCCCTACCCACCGCCACAACCGGCCACCGCTTCGGCCGCATGGCTAGAGCAAGGTCGGCAGCTGGTGATGAACGGTGACCCTGCACGGCAGGTACCCGCCTGCGTGCAATGCCATGGCATGGCCATGACGGGCGTGCTACCGCAAGTACCGGGCTTGCTTGGCTTGCCGCGTGACTACCTGAACGCACAGCTCGGCGCCTGGAAGAACGGTAAGCGCCAAGCCCACGCGCCAGACTGCATGGCCCTCGTGGTCCAGCGCCTGAGCTTGGACGACATCAACGCCGCCTCGACTTGGCTGGCGGCACAAGCCGTGCCGACCCACAGCGCGCCAGCACTCACCGCGCCCAGTCTGCGCACGAACGTCGCGGTGCCTGCTTGCGGCCGCGTGGCCTTGCCACAACCCACCCGCGGAGCACTTTGATGAAGCGCGCCCCACTGCTCAAACTCTTGGCTTGGCTGGCCTTGGTCATCGCCACTTTGGTGCTGGCCTTGCTGTGGCTACTCAACACCCGCGATGAAACCTACATCGTTCCCAAATCCACAGGCAGTGCTACTGCGCTGGCCAGTCCGGCCCTGTTGGCACGCGGTGAATACCTGACCCGCGCGGGCAACTGCATGACCTGCCACACCGCCCTTGGCGGCACGCCCTTTGCCGGCGGTCGCGGCATTGAAACGCCCTTCGGCACGGTCTTTTCAGGTAACCTCACACCCGACGCCAAGACCGGTCTGGGGTCTTGGAGCCGGGACGACTTCTGGCGTGCGCTGCACAACGGCCGCTCGCAAAGCGGGCGTCTGCTGTACCCGGCTTTTCCGTACCCCAGCTACACCGAAGTTAGACGCGATGACGCTGACGCGATGTACGCCTATTTGCAAAATTTGCCACCGGTGTCTGCGCCCGCAAAGGCCCACACGCTGCGTTGGCCGTTCAACACGCAAATCGCGTTGGCGGTCTGGCGCGCCCTGTACTTCACACCCGGCACCTTTGAGCCCGAACCCCTGCAAAGCGCCGATTGGAACCGCGGCGCTTACTTGGTGCGCGGCCTTGGCCATTGCGCCGCCTGCCATTCAGCCCGGGATGCATTGGGCGGCAGCAACCCGCTCAACATGGCCGGCGGTTTGATCCCGATGCAGAACTGGTATGCACCCGCACTCACTGAAAACGCCGAAGCTGGCGTCTCCGACTGGCAGGTTGACAAAGTGGTGACGCTGCTGAAAACGGGGGTGGTGCCGGGCGCCTCTGTGTTGGGCCCGATGGCTGAGGTGGTGCGGCAAAGCACCCAGCACCTGAGCGATGACGACCTGCGCGGTATGGCTGTCTTTTTAAAATCCCTGCCGCCGACCTTGCACGCTGAAGCGGCCTTGCCAACCGCAGCACGCGGCCCCAAGGCTGCGGCCGATGCCACCTCGCCATCGGCGCGGGCGGGTGCCAAGCTGTACGACAACAATTGCGCCCAATGCCATGGGGACAGTGGCCAAGGTGTGGCTGGGGCCTACCCAACACTGGCGGGCAACCGCGCGGTGACGATGGCGTCAACCGACAACTTGGTGCAAATCATCTTGAACGGTGGCTACGCGCCCGCCACGGCAGGCAACCCGCGGCCCTTCGGCATGCCGCCGTTCATGCTGGTCTTGAGTGACACCGAAGTCGCCAGCTTGCTGACCTTTCTGCGCAGCGCTTGGGGCAACCAAGCCAGCCAAGTCACCTCGTTTGACGTCAACCGCTCACGCACGGGCAACCAGCGTTAAGCGTATTTCAGAGTCGGTCGCGCTGGGCCAAGTCCGGAAAATAGCGCAGCCACGCGGCCGCCACCAGCAGCGTGCCGACGCCGCCCAGCACAACAGAGCCGACCGGGCCCAGCACGGCCGCTGTCGCACCGGACTCGAATTCGCCAAGCTGATTGGACGCGCCGATGAAGACCGAGTTGATGGCGCTGACACGGCCGCGCATCTCGTTCGGTGTTTCTAACTGCACCAGCGTTTGCCGCACCACCACGCTGACCATGTCGGCCGCGCCTGACAGGGCCAACACGACCAAGGACAGCACAAAACTGGTCGACAGCCCAAAGACCACCATGCACGCGCCATACACCGCCACCGCCGACAGCATCCGGTAGCCGACGCGGCGGGTCAGCGGCCAGCGCGTCAACAGCGCCGACATGACC
>JABMMH010000179.1 GCA_013205645.1 Polaromonas sp.
CAGGCTTCGCGCCCTCCTGTTGGCGCAGCGACTGCGATAAGGCCGGTTGCTCCGCAAAAACTGGTCACGCTGCCAGTCCCGGCAAACACCCCCAACAAGCCGCCTAAAATACCGGCTGACTCAACTGTCAACAACAACGCCACCACGGCCGACCATTGAGTTCGGGTGCCGGTCTGGCAGCGGCCCCAACTTAGCGAGCGACACCCTCTTCATGCCTGACGACTTCAAAACCCCCTCACTGCGCAGGCGCATGGCCTGCTGGCTGTACGAGGGCATGCTGATGTTCGCGCTGATGTTCACCGCCGACTATTTGTTCAGCACCTTGACGCAAACCCGCAACGCCATGGACAACCGGCATGCGCAACAGGCCTTTTTGTTTTTGGTGTTCGGTATTTACTTTGTCTGGTTCTGGGCCCACGGCCAAACACTGGCCATGAAAACCTGGAACATCCGGGTCACCGACCTGCAAGGGAACAAGATCAGCCAACGGCGTGCGCTGCTGCGCTACACCCTGAGCTGGGTCTGGTTTCTGCCGCCGCTGGCTGTCAGCTGGCTGTTCGGTGTGAATGCCAAAGAAGCCTTGGTGCTGGCCGGCGGCTGGATCGCCATCTGGGCTATCTTGTCGCGCTTTCATCCGCAGCGTCAGTTTTGGCATGACGCCATGGCGGGAACTCGGCTGGAGACTTTTCGACACCCACCGGCCAAAAGAACGTCATGACCAACGCACCCGTCAATCCCCAAAAATTGCGCAAAGGGCTGTCGCGCATCTGGCATGCGGCTGGCTATTCGCTGGCGGGTCTGCGCGCAGGCTGGCACGAGACCGCTTTCAGGCAAGAAGCCGTTGCCAGCATGCTTTTGTTTCCGGTCGCTTTCTGGCTGGGTCAAACTTGGCTTGAAATCGCCTTTCTCATAGCTTGTCTGGTGCTGGTGATGGTGGTTGAGCTGCTCAACACCGCTGTAGAAAGCGCGATCGACCGGGTCGGCCCTGAATGGCACGACCTCTCCAAACGTGCCAAAGACATCGGCAGCGCTGCCGTCTTGCTGTGCTTGCTGCTGTGCAGCGGTGTTTGGTTGACGGCGCTGTTCCAGCGCTTGACGACATGAGTCAAATTATGAAAGAAAAGCCAGCATTTTCTGTCTGCGTTTATTGCGGCTCGCGGCCGGGCGCTGAGCCGGCTTACGCAGCCGTCGCCCAACAGGTCGGCCGCTGGATTGCCGAGCACCATGGCCAGCTCGTCTATGGCGGCGGTCACAACGGTTTGATGGGCCTCATGGCCGACGCCTGCCTGCAAGCCGGTGGCCGTGTGATTGGCGTGATCCCCAAGGCACTGGTCGACAAAGAATGGGCGCACACCGGCTGCACCGAGCTGCATGTGGTGGACACCATGCACGAACGCAAGCGCATCATGGCCGAGCACGCTGATGCGTTTTTGGCGCTGCCCGGCGGCATCGGCACCTTCGAAGAATTTTTTGAAGTCTGGACGTGGCGCCAGCTGGGCTACCACGACAAGCCGGTCGGCTTGCTCAACCTGAACGGCTACTACGACAGCTTGCTGGTGTTTTTGAATTCTGCCGTGACGCAAGGCTTCATGAACGATTGGCAGATGGACTTGATCCGCAGCAGCAGCGACGCCCCTGCGCTGCTTGAAACACTGGTGACGGAAGCTGGCCTCGCCTCAGAAAAACTGCGGCTAGACCAGATCTAACGCTAACACCAGAGCGCGGCGCTCAGACCGCCGATTCGTCTTCTTCGCCGGTGCGAATTCGCACCACACGCTCTACGCTGGTGACGAAAATTTTGCCGTCACCGATTTTGCCGGTGCGGGCGGCGCGCACGATGGCGTCAACACAGCGTTCCACATCGTCGGTTTTCACGACCACTTCAACCTTGACCTTGGGCAGAAAGTCGACCACGTACTCGGCGCCGCGGTACAGCTCGGTATGGCCTTTTTGACGGCCAAAACCCTTGACTTCTGTCACCGTCAGACCGGTCACACCACATTCGGCCAAAGCCTCGCGGACTTCTTCGAGCTTGAAAGGTTTGAGGATGGCGGTAATTTGCTTCACTGAAAGACTCCGTTGAGATTTTGAAATAGGTTGAAAGCTTACGCGCGAAATTGACTGGTCACAGGATAGCGCCAATCTTTGCCGAAGCTGCGGTGGCTAACCCGAATACCGATGGGCGCCTGCCGGCGTTTGTACTCGTTGATTTTGATCAGGCGCGTGATGCGCTCAACCACAGCGGCGTCAAAACCAGCCGCCACCATGCTCTCGATGCTCTCGTCATTTTCCATGTAGCGCGTCAAGATGGCGTCCAACACCTCATAAGGTGGCAGACTGTCTTGGTCGGTCTGGTCGGCACGCAATTCAGCACTCGGCGGACGGGTGATGATGCGCTCCGGAATCGGCTTGTCACAGGTGCTGTAGGGGTTGTTCTCGTTGCGCCAGCGGGCCAGTTTGAAGACTGTGGTTTTCAGCAAGTCCTTGATGACCGCAAAACCGCCGGCCATGTCGCCATAAAGCGTGCAATAG
>JABMMH010000029.1 GCA_013205645.1 Polaromonas sp.
GCTAGAGCCTGCGCGCATCCATCCTTCGGCGGACATCGACCCCTCAGCCCAATTAGGTGAAGGCGTCTCGGTAGCCGCCTTTGTTTGCATTGCTGCTGGCGCGGTGATCGGGGCCGGCGCGCGCCTCGGCGAGCACTGCGTTATTGGCCGCGAGGCGCTCGTCGGCGCGCAAAGTCGCTTGGCTGCACGCGTCACGCTCGGCGAGCGTTGCCAGCTCGGTGAGCGCTGTATTCTGCACGCTGGCGTCGTCATCGGCTCAGACGGTTTTGGCTTTGCGCCACACGCCGGCCGCTGGGAAAAAATCGAACAACTGGGTGCCGTGCGCATCGGCAACGACGTCGAGATTGGCGCCAACACCTGCATAGACCGCGGTGCCCTCGGCGACACGGTGATTGAAGACGGTGTCAAGCTCGACAACCTGATTCAGATTGGTCACAACGTGCATGTCGGGCAACACACGGCGATGGCTGGCTGCGTCGGCGTGGCGGGCAGCGCGCAGATTGGCGCGCACTGCACGATTGGCGGCGGCGCGGTGGTGTTGGGCCATTTGCGCTTGGCCGACCATGTGAATGTCTCGGCGTCTTCTGTGGTCACCCGCTCCATCCTCAAGCCGGGCCACTACACCGGCTTCTTTCCCATCGACGACAATGCGGCGTGGGAAAAAAATGCAGCCACGCTGAAGCAGCTGCACACGCTGCGCGACCGCTTGAAACAGGTCGAAAAACAGATCGCTGAACAATTAAAAGTGCAGCCTAAGACTGCCAACTCAAACCAAGAAAAATCATGATGGATATTCACCAAATTCTCAAGCAGCTGCCGCACCGCTACCCTTTTCTGCTGGTCGACCGTGTCCTTGAAATTGAAAAAGGCAAACGCATCAAAGCGCTGAAGAACGTCACCATCAATGAGCCTTTTTTTGGCGGTCATTTTCCGCACCACCCGGTCATGCCGGGCGTGCTGATTCTTGAAGCCATGGCGCAAGTCGCTGCCTTGCTGGCGTTTGACACGCTGGGCACCACGCCAGATGACAAGACGGTGTATTACTTTGCCGGCATTGACGGTGCGCGCTTCAAGCGGCCGGTCGAGCCCGGTGACCAGCTCATCATGGAAGTCTCACTCGACCGCATGAAGTCGGGCATTTTCAAGTTCAAGGCGACGGCTCGGGTGAACGACTTGGTGGTTTGCGAAGCCGAGCTGATGTGCACCATGCGCACGCTGCCCTGATGGAGAAAGCTGTGGTCACAGGCATCCATTCCACTGCGCTGATTGATCCGCGCGCCCAGCTTGACAGCACGGTCAGCGTGGGGCCTTACAGCGTGGTCGGCCCGCACGTGAAGATCGGTGCCGGCACGACTATAGGCGCGCATTGCGTGGTCGAAGGCCACACGACGATTGGCCGCGACAACCAGATTTTTCAGTTCAATTCGATTGGTGCCGTTCCGCAAGACAAAAAATACGCAGGCGAGCCATGCGAGCTGCGCATCGGGGACCGCAACACCATCCGTGAGTTCTGCACGCTCAACATCGGTTCGCCCGGCGACACCGGTGTGACCAGCGTTGGCAACGACAACTGGATCATGGCCTATGTGCATCTCGCACATGACTGTGTGGTCGGGAATCACACGATTTTTGCCAATAACTCGCAGCTGGCGGGCCACGTGCACGTCGGTGACTGGGTCATCTTGGGCGGCTTCACGGTGGTGCATCAGTTTGTGCGCTTGGGCGCGCACAGCATGACGGCGATGTGCTCGCTGTTGTTCGCAGACCTGCCGCCGTACGTGATGTGCCAAGGTCAGCCAGCCGGTGCACGTTCGATGAATTTCGAAGGCTTGCGCCGCCGTGGGTTTTCGCCTGAACGTGTCGCCGCCGTCAAAGCCATGCAGCGCGCGCTGTACCGTGACGACCTGACGCTGGAGCAGTCCAAGGCCCGTATCGCCGAGTTGTCGCTGAGCCACCCGACAGCGGTCGACGATATCGCCATGATGCAAGATTTTCTGGCTGAAACCTCGCCGCAGCGCGGCATCGTTCGCTAGTCTTTGCATGTCAAACGCTGCGCCTTCAGCCGTCGGGCTGACGCACGGGGCACTGCCCCAGTCACCTGCTAAACCAGCACCGCACATCGCGATGGTCGCCGGCGAAACCTCGGGGGACTTGCTCGCCGGTTTGCTGCTCGACGGCGTCAAGGCGCGCTGGCCCGATGTGCAAACCGAAGGCATTGGCGGGCCGCACATGCAGGCCCGTGGTTTCAAGGCCCACTGGCCAAGCGAGAAACTCGCAGTGCGCGGCTATGTCGAGGTGTTGCGGCATTACC
>JABMMH010000180.1 GCA_013205645.1 Polaromonas sp.
GCGGTCGTTGTCGCGCTGGTGCAGGCCGATGCTGGGCTCGTCCAGCACGTACATCACGCCAGTCAGGCCGGAGCCAATTTGTGACGCCAAGCGGATACGCTGGGACTCACCGCCCGACAGCGTTTCAGCACTGCGGTCTAGGCTCAAATAGTTCAAACCGACGTCGTTCAAAAACTTCAGCCGCAGGCCGATCTCGCGCACCACTTTGTCAGCAATTTCGGCCTTGGCGCCTTGCATTTTCAGCGTGCTGAAATACTCAAAACTCTCACGCAAGGTGATGCGGCTGACTTCGTAAATGGCCTTGCGGGTTGGCGCTTCTCCCTCGGCGATCGGTGCACCGACGATGTAGACATGGCGCGCCTCTTGGCGCAGCCGCGTGCCTTGGCACGACGGGCACGGCTGCACGGCGCGGTAGCGCGCCAACTCTTCGCGCACGGCTGACGAATCAGTCTCGCGGTAACGTCGTTCAAAGTTGGTGATGACACCCTCAAACGGATGCTTCTTGCTGACTTTGCGGCCAGCCGAAGCACCCGAGTCCATGATGTAGCTGAACTTGATTTCTTCTTCGCCAGAGCCATGCAGCACGACTTGCCGCACGTGTTCGGGCAGTTCCTCAAACGCGGTGTCAATGTCGAAGCCGTAATGCTTCGCCAAGCTCTCCAGCATGGAGAAGTAGTAACCGTTGCGTCGGTCCCAACCCTTCACCGCGCCGCTGGCCAGGCTCAGCGTCGGGAAGGCCACCACGCGCGTCGGATCAAACATCTCGGTGTGGCCTAAGCCGTCGCAGCTTGGGCAAGCACCGACCGGCGAGTTGAAAGAAAACAGCCGCGGTTCCATCTCGCTGAGCGAGTAGCTGCACACCGGACAAGAAAACTTGGCGCTGAACAAATGCTCACCGGGCGTGTGCTGATGAATGTGTCCTTGAATAACAGTCGTTGCGGGTGCAGCCGAAGCGTCCATTTCCAGCGCCATCGCCTTGCCATCAGCAAGTCGCAAAGCGGCTTCAAAACTTTCAGCGATACGCTGTTTGAGGTTGTCCTGCTCTTGCCGGCTGGCGTCTAGCTCGCCTTCGGCGAGATCGATCGCTGGCGCAGTGGCCCGGCGCACTTTGACGCGGTCGATCACCACGTCGATGTTGTGCTTTTCGGTCTTTTTCAACTTTGGCAAGTCGTCAAATTCACAGATCTTGCCGTCGACCCGAAAGCGCACATAACCTTGCGCCTGCATCTCGGCAAACAGGTCGACAAATTCTCCCTTGCGCTCACGCGCGACCGGCGCCAAGATCATCAGCCGCGTGCCTTCGGGCAAGGCCAGCACAGTGTCGACCATCTCGCCCACGCTCTGCGCTTGCAGCGGCAGGTCGTGCTCCGGGCAATAGGGTGTACCCGCACGCGCAAACAGCAGCCGCAAATAATCGTGAATCTCGGTGACGGTGCCGACGGTCGAACGCGGGTTGTGCGAGGTGGCTTTTTGCTCAATCGAGATCGCCGGGCTCAAGCCCTCGATCATGTCGACATCGGGCTTGTCCATGAGCTGCAAAAATTGCCGCGCATACGTCGACAAACTCTCCACGTAGCGCCGCTGGCCTTCGGCGTACAACGTGTCAAACGCTAACGACGACTTGCCCGAACCGCTCAGACCGGTGATCACCACCAGCTGATTGCGCGGGATGTCCAGGTCAATATTTTTGAGGTTGTGCGTGCGTGCACCGCGGATGCTGATCCGCTGCGCGGCCAATTGAATGCGCAATTGAGTGGCCAGGTAGTTGCTGTCAGACAGGGAGTTCAAGTGGAGTGCCGGCAAAACCGGATATCATAGACGGCCGGGCGTTTTCATGCTCTTGCCCGGGGGTTGCGGCGGCCAATACGGCCAAACAGGACCTACACCAGCCAGCGCTTTGCACCCCACATGCCGACCAGCAGTGCGACCACGAATGCGGCCGCATCCAAACCGCCTGACAACAGCGCTGCAAAGCCTGGCCCCGGGCAATAGCCGGCCAAACCCCAGCCAATGCCAAACAAAGCCGCGCCGGTCAGCAGCTTGCCATCAATGTCTTGGCGCGTCGGCAGGTGAAACTTGTCGTCCGCCCAAGGCTTGGCCTTTTGCGGGGTCACCGCAAAGGCGATCAAGGTCACCATCAAAGCCCCACCCATCACCAAGGCCAACGAGGGGTCCCAAAAACCTGGTGCCGCATGCCAAGAAATGCCCTGACTCAAACCAGCCAGGTGCAAAAAACCAACCACCTTGGCCGGTTGCGTCATGCCTGACAGCACCAAACCGAAGGCAAAGAGCAGGCCTGCAGCCAGTGCGAACAGTGTTTTTTTAAGCATTTTTTGTCTTCTTTCTTCAGATCATGGCGCGGCCAGCTACCCCAGAAATCACAAATACAGTGGCAAAACCAGTGCCCATAAAGACCAAGGTAGCGACCAAAGAACGTACCGACTTGCGGCCCATGCCGCACACACCATGGCCGCTGGTACAGCCCGAACCCAGCACCGTGCCAACGCCCACCAGCAGCCCCGCCAGCAGCAACAGTGGCAAAGGCCGTGGGCTGACCATGGCAGGCTGCAGCCATGCGGTGGCGACCGCACCGCCACCGATCAAACCCAACAAAAAAGCCCAGCGCCAGGCGCGGTCTGCGCGGCTGTCCGTCTTGGCGGGCGACAACGCCGATGCTGCAATGCCGCTGACACCAGCCACGCGCCCCAGCGCAGCGAGCAGCAACCAACTGGCCAGGCCAATCAAAACTCCACCCGAGAGGGCTTGCCCCGCCGACATCCAGCTTGCATTCATAAAGCACTCCGTTTGATATTCATTTAAGCCTTGAATTGTATACCCCCCAGGGTATACAATTCAAGGCTTACAATCTACTGATCTGCAACCATGTCCAAGCTGATGAGTGTCGAAAAAAAAGCGGCGATTCGCGCCCGGCTGGCCCGCGTGGAAGGGCAATTGCGCGGTCTTCAGAGGCTGATTGACGAAGATGCTGACTGCGAAAAAGTCGCCCAGCAGCTCAGCGCCGCCAGAAAAGCATTGGACAAATCATTTTTCGCCATGGTTGCCTGCATCATTGAACAAGGCGAAATGTCCCCAGAAGAAGTGGCAGCCATGTTGACCAAGTTTGCTTGAAAGGCATTTTTGTGCAAAAAGTTCTTCACCCGATTCAATTGTTTGACCCTGCGTCCAGCACCTACACCTACCTCTTGATTGACGACAGCACCCGGGAAGCGGTCATCATTGACCCGGTTGACGATCAATTAACTCGGGACCTGGCGGTGTTGGCCGAGCACCGCGCCCAACTGCGTTATGTGGTGGAAACGCATGCCCACGCAGACCACATCACCAGTGCTGCTGCGCTGATCGACCACACCGGCGCACAAGCAGCCACGCCTGAAGGCTGCGGCATCCAGCCTGCAGCGATTCAACTCAAGGATGGTGATCTGCTGCACTTTGGTCTGCAACAAATGCAAGCCCTGCACACCCCTGGCCACACCGGCGGCAGCATGAGCTTTGTCTGGGGCGACAACGTGTTCACGGGCGACACCCTGCTGATTGGCGGATGTGGCCGCACCGACTTCCAGTCAGGCAGCGCACGCGCGTTACACCACAGCATTTCAAGCATCCTTTTCAGCCTACCAGACCACACCACGGTTTGGCCTGGTCACGACTACCAAGGCCGCACCAGCAGCAGCATTGCCGGAGAAAAAAACAGCAATGCGCGAATCACCGACCATGGCCAACTGCGCAGTGTCGAAGCCTTTATGCAGCTCATGGACCACTTGGACCTGCCCAGACCCAAGCGAATTGACGAGGCCGTCCCCGCCAACCTCACCTTGGGCCTGCGCCATGACGCAGGTGCGCCCTAGACACACCACGCTTGAGGCTGTGAGCCGGTGTCTCGGGGCCCGGCCGATGTAAGACAATCAACACTTCGTTTTTTGGCGTTGACCGCCCAAGCTGACGTCACACCCGATGCGCACCACCACTCCGAACACCCTCATGACCGCTACCGAGCGGCGCGCCAGCTTCTCGCTGGCGTCGATTTTTGCGCTGCGCATGTTGGGTCTTTTTTTGGTGCTGCCCGTGTTTGCGCTCGAAGCCGCGCGCTTGCCCGGTGGCGATGATCCCGCCCGCGTCGGTCTGGCCATGGGCATTTATGGTTTGACGCAAGGCCTGCTGCAAATTCCATTCGGTCTGGCCTCAGATTGGTTGGGCCGCAAGCGCGTGATCATTTTTGGGCTACTGGTGTTTGCCTTGGGCAGCTTTGTCGCCATGGCCGCGACTGATTTGACCTGGCTCATCATCGGCCGCTCGATTCAAGGCGCTGGCGCCATTTCAGCCGCCGTCACCGCCTTGTTGGCCGATCAGACCCGCGACGAAGTGCGCACCAAGGCGATGGCGCTGGTCGGCATCAGCATCGGGCTGATGTTTGCGCTGTCTCTGGTCGTCGCACCGCTGCTGGCAGCGCAGATCGGACTGACCGGTTTGTTTTCCCTGACGGGTTTGTTTGCGCTGACCGGCATGGCCGTGGTGGCCTGGGTCGTGCCGCCTGAGCCGGAAAAGCCGGTGCACCGTCCGCGCGGTAGCCTGAAGCTGGCGCTGCAAGAGCCCGCGCTGCTGCGCCTGAACCTTGGCGTGTTTGTCTTGCACGCCGTTCAGCTGGCCATGTGGGTGGCTATTCCGGCGCTGCTGGTCCAAGCCGGACTGGCCAGCCATGCGCACTGGCAGGTGTATTTGCCTGCGGTGCTGGCGTCTTTTGTGGTGCTGGGTGTCACGCTCTTTCCGCTGGAACGGCGCGGCTATCTGCGGGCTGTCTTTTTAACGGCGATTGGCCTGATATTTCTGGTCCAGCTGGGTTTCTTGTGGTCGGCCTACCAAGCCAGCTTGGGCGCGCCAAGTTTGGCCACCTTGGCCGTGCTTTTATTTGTATTTTTCTGCGGCTTCAATGTGCTGGAGTCTTGCCAGCCCAGTCTGGCGTCGCGAGCCGCACCGGCGCATGCCCGCGGAGCGGCGCTCGGTGTTTACAACACGCTGCAGTCGCTGGGGTTTTTTGCGGGCGGCGCAGTGGGTGGCTGGCTGGCCAAGACGGCCGGTCCCAGCGCCCTCTTCATGGCCTGCAGCGCACTGATGCTGCTGTGGCTGCTGCTGGCTTGGCCTATGCGTGCGGCCAGCCAGCACAAGCTGGCGGCCAGCCCAGCACCAGCGCCGGTCAGCTCAGCCAGTTAAAATCCAATAATTAGGAGAACACGCCATGGCATCGATCAACAAAGTCATCATCATCGGCAACTTGGGGCGCGACCCTGAGGTGCGCTACACACC
>JABMMH010000181.1 GCA_013205645.1 Polaromonas sp.
CGGCTACAGCGAGTTTGCTGAATACATCAACACCGGCAAGATGAAAGCGCTGGCCGTGACGTCGGACGCCCGCCTCAAAGGCGTGGCGGTGCCGACGCTCAAGGAGCAGGGCATCAACGTGGTAATCGGCAATTGGCGCGGCGTGTATGGCGCGCCTGGCATCACGCCAGCGCAGCGTCAGGCGCTTACTGATCTGGTGCTCAAAGCCGTCAAGACCAAGTCTTGGGCTGAGGCGTCTGAGAAAAACAACTGGACGCCTGCGGTGCTCTCGGGCCCGGCTTTCGAGAAGTTTGTCGACGATGACTTCGCCAGCCTGCGCGCGACGATGGTCAAGTCCGGCATGATCTGAGCCCGCGAAGGCTTGATGCATTCGTAATGCTGCCCGGTGCTCGCAAGAGACCGGGCAGTTTGTTTGATTTTTATTGAGTGATGTTTGCCATGACTGCACCTGCTTCCCCCAACACGTCCTCACCCCCCCCTTCACCCTTTCAGACGCTCATCGGCATCAGTGTCATTTTGTTGGCGCTGGGCTTGGCCACGGGCGCATTGAGTATTTCTTCTGAAGCGGGTTATGGCGGCGTCGGGCCGAACTTTTTGCCGTGGGTGGTGGCGCTGGCGCTGCTGCTGTGCGGCGGCTTTATGCTCTGGGAATCGCGCACTGGCGGTTTCCGGGCGCTCGATGAGGCACCTGGCGCAGCCAAAGCCTATTGGCCCGGATTCGTCTGGGTCTCGACTGGCCTGTTGGCCAACGCGGCCCTCATCACGACCATCGGTTTTATCTTCAGTTGCACACTGTGTTTTGTGCTGGCTGTGCAGGGCCTGCGCGGGGCTCAGGGCGACATGGACCGTCGCCCGGTGATGTGGTTCAAAGACGTCTTGATTGGCTTGGCGATTTCGGTGCCGGTCTACTGGACCTTCACTCAATTCCTAGCCATCAATCTGCCGGGCATCACCGGCACCGGCTGGCTCTGAGCACTGTCATGGATATTTTCAACCAACTGATGCAGGGCTTTGCCACTGCGGCCACACCGGTCAACCTGCTGTGGTGTTTCGTCGGCTGTGCACTGGGCACCGCCATTGGCGTCTTGCCGGGCATTGGCCCGGCGGTGGCGGTGGCAATGCTGTTGCCAATCACCGCCAAGGTCGAAGCCACGGCCTCGATGATCTTTTTTGCCGGCATCTATTACGGCGCCATGTATGGCGGCTCAACCACTTCGATCTTGCTCAACACGCCGGGCGAAACCGCCAGCATGGTGACGGCGATGGAGGGCAACAAGATGGCCAAGAGCGGGCGCGCTGGTGCGGCACTGGCCACGGCCGCGGTCGGCTCGTTTGTGGCCGGCACCATCGCTACGGTGCTGGTGACGCTGTTCGCGCCCGTGGTGGCCGAGTACGCCGTCAAACTCGGCCCGCCCGAGTACTTCATGCTGATGCTGCTGGCTTTCACCACCGTCAGCGCGGTGCTTGGCAAGAGCACGGTGCGCGGCATGACCGCGTTGTTTGTTGGCTTGGCTGCTGGCCTGATTGGCATGGACCAGATCTCTGGCCAAGCGCGCTACACCGGCGGTGTGCCAGAACTCCTCGACGGCATTGAAATTGTCTTGGTGGCGGTCGGGTTGTTTGCGGTGGCCGAAGCCCTTTACGCGGTACTGTACGAAGGCCGCGTGGTGGAAGAGCAAAACAAGTTGAGCCGGGTCCACATGACGGCTAGAGACTGGCGCCGGTCATGGCCGGCGTGGTTGCGCGGCACCGCCATTGGCGCGCCGTTTGGTTGCATCCCAGCGGGCGGAACCGAGATCCCGACCTTCCTGAGTTACGCCGCAGAAAAGAAGCTGGCCAAGGCCGATGTCAGAGACGAGTTTGGCAACCAAGGCGCGATTGAAGGCGTGGCCGGCCCCGAAGCGGCCAACAACGCCACGGTCACCGCCGCCATGATTCCGCTGCTCACGCTGGGTATTCCGACTTCGAATACCACGGCTATTTTGCTGGGGGCGTTTCAGAACTACGGGATTCAGCCCGGCCCGCAGTTGTTCACCTCGTCATCGTCCTTGGTCTGGGCTTTGATCGCCTCGCTCTACATCGGCAACGTCATGCTGCTGGTGCTGAACTTGCCGATGGTCGGGCTCTGGGTCAAGCTGCTCAAAATCCCCAAGCCGTACTTGTACGCCGGCATTTTGATTTTTGCGACGGTCGGTGTCTACGGCATGCGGCAAAGCGCGTTTGATCTGTTCTTGCTTTACGCCATCGGCTTGTTGGGCGTGGTGATGCGGCGCTTTGATTTCCCGACCGCACCCGTGGTGGTTGGCATGATCCTCGGCCCACTGGCCGAAGCCCAACTGCGCAACGCCATGTCGATTGGCGAAGGCAGTGCCATGGTCTTTCTTCAGCGCCCGATGTCGCTGACGCTGGTGGGCGTGGTGCTTGCGGTGCTGGTGTTGCCACGTTTGGCGAAGCGGTTGACGGGGCCTAAGTTGGCTTGAGCGATCGAGTGCAGGTGTGCAGTTGACCATATGTAAAGAAATACTTTGCACTTGATGCATGATTGACTCGTTCAAGCACAAAGGTCTCCAAGCGCTACAGCGTGCATGTCAACGGTCCGTGGTGCATCACGTTTGAATGGCTAGGTGAAAATGCGGTCAAACTCGATTTGGAAAATTATCACTTGGGGTGAATGATGCGTAAACGCGTACCGACCCATCCCGGAGCCATCCTGCGGGAAGATGTGCTGCCCAGTCTGCAGGGCATGTCTGTGAGCGCGTTCGCCCGTGGTCTGGGTGTTTCCCGTCAAACGCTTCACTCGGTGTTGGCCGAGCGAAGTGGCGTCTCAGCTGAAATGGCACTTCGTTTGGGTGCGCTCTTGGGCAATGGCGCGCAACTCTGGCTGGATATGCAGACTCAGTTTGACCTTTGGCAGGCAGAGGCCAAGCTGCACGATGAACTCGTTCAAATGAAACCACTTGAGCAGCTGGCGCTCGCCTAATTTGAAAAACGACTAAAACGCTTGGTAGTAAGCGAAGGTCGCGCTTGAACTTTTGATCTTCGTATTGACGGCGCCATAACCGGAGTCCAAAACTCCGTTGATTTTTTGTCTTTCATGAGCGAGGGTCAAGGTCAACCCGCGGCGGGCGTCAAGGGTCTTGCCGATCGCTAAATTGACGCCCGGCGTCCAGGCGTTGTCAGTCCGTGAGCCAACGTTAGGGCGTGCGTTATCTCGCTTTTTGGCGCTGACGTCAGCGCTGACCACCACCGAAAAAAACGCTTGGGTGACGCCGCTGGTAAGTAGCAAAAAACTTGGGAATTTTTCTGACGATTTGAACCGGTATTGAATCCCCATAGCCACCCACTTGTTGGGTGCTACTTCATAGTTTGAAACCCCGGCCAGCGTGTATTTGGCTGGCCCCGACCACGGCTCCGAAAAGATGCTTCTGGGTGTATGGATGGCCGAAAGATTGGTTTTTAGCGGGCTGTTGTCCGGCGTGATTCGGTAGGAGTAAGCCAGTTACGGGTTCATCCAGCCCGCCCGAGTTCGACACCAAATCCAGTTTTCCCGACTTTTTGCACCCTAGGCCCCAATAGAATCAAGCACTTAGCGCTGTCGTTCTGATTTTCATGTAGTGGCAATATCGTTGGTGTTGAGTGC
>JABMMH010000182.1 GCA_013205645.1 Polaromonas sp.
AACTTGACGGTGGAGATGGACGACACCGACAAGCTGAAAATTCTGTTCGGGGATGCCGTGAAGATGGGCATCAGCTTCGAATCGCCCGACGTCAACCGCGGAAATTACCGTTTTGAGCCGATCACCGACAAAAGTATTCGCTACGGCTTGGGCGCTATCAAAGGCACGGGAGAGCAAGCGGTTGCGGCGATGGTCGCAGCGCGCGAGGAGGGGGGTCCCTTTACCTCGCTTTATGATTTTTGCGTGCGTGTTGACAAGTCCAAGCTCAACAAGCGCACGGTGGAGGCGCTCATCAAGGCTGGCGCGTTTGACAACCTGCACCTGAACCGCGCCGAACTGCTGGCGTCGGTAGAACGCGCCTTTGAGTTCTCTGCTGCGACCCAGGCCAATGCCAACCAAGGTGGGCTGTTCGACATGTCGGACTCGCATGCCGCCAGCACGCAAGAACCGCCGCTGGTCGAGGCCATGCCTTGGGGCGTGAAAACGCGGCTGACCTACGAAAAAACGGCGGTTGGTTTTTATTTGTCAGGCCATTTGTTTGACGCGGTCGAGCTCGAAGTGCGCCAGTTTGCCAAGCGCAAGATCGAAGACCTGATCGATTCACGCGAGCCGCAACTCATCGCGGCCATCGTCAATGACCTGCGCGTCATCAATGGTCAGCGTGGCAAGTTGGCCTTGTTCAAGCTCGACGACAAGACCGCCGTGATTGAAGCCACCGCCGATGAAAACGTGCTCAACGCCCACCGCAACCAGCTTAAGGACGACGAACTCGTCATCGTTCAGGCCAGCTTGCAGCCGGACCGTTTTGCCGGCGGTTTTCGCCTCAAAGTCACGCAGGTCTGGGACTTGGAAGAAGCGCGTTGCCGCTTCGGTAAATACCTGCGTGTGGCTGTCAACGGCAACGCACCCGACATTCCTCGCCTTGTCAAAGACTTCCCGCCTAAGCGCGAACCCTCAGCGCTGGTTGAAGGCGAGATGGTTGTGCGCGGCTTGTCGGTGCGACTGAGCCTGCGCCGTGATGGCGCTAGCGCTGAACTCCAACTCGGCGATGCCGCCAAGTTCTACCCAACCGACGCCGCGCTGGCCAGTTGGATGGCGCAGGCGGATCAGGGCTTGGCGCAGGTGGTGTACGAGTAGGCTGAGTCAGTGCAGCGGTATGACGCTGGGCGGATAGTATTAAAAATAACTATTGAAAAATTAAATCAATAGTTCTTGACTAACTCGTGGATGTGCAAATTGAACCGACACCTCGGTTTTCAAGGCGCATCATCAAGGGGTGGCAGCCATCAGCTGCGTTCATCAAAAAAGAAGCCTCCCATGTCTAACGCTGTCATTACCCCCGCTTGGTCTCAGTTGATCCAGGCTCATGCTCGAACCCATCCCAAAGTCTTGATTGGTTTCGGCATTTCCGTGTTGGGCGTGCTGGCACTGTTGGTGCAGGGCCAAGTCTGGCTCAATGCATCAGGAAACGATGCTGTTCGTTGGGCCTTGTGGGGCGGCATGGCTGGTTTTCTGGCAACCACCTTGGGTGCCATGCCAGTGCTTTTTTTGAGTGGTTTGAAACAGAAAACCGAAGACGTGATGCTCGGGGCGGCGGCAGGCATGATGCTGGCTGCGGCGGCTTTTTCTTTGCTGTTGCCGGGTCTGGCGGCTGGCGAAAAATTCACCGGCAATGCTTTTGGCGGTGCTGCGTTGGTTGTCTTGGGCATGGCCCTGGGCGTCATGCTGATGCTGGGCCTGGACCAGTTCACACCGCACGAACACGCTAAAACAGGCCCCTGTGGACCTGGCAATGAACGCTGCAATCGGGTCTGGCTGTTTGTGATGGCGGTGGCCATTCACAACCTGCCAGAGGGTATGGCGGTGGGGGTGAGCTTTGCGCAGGGTGATTTGAGTGTTGGTCTGCCGCTGGCAACGGCTATTGCGTTGCAAGACATCCCGGAGGGACTGGCCGTCGCCATGACGCTGCGCTCCATCGGCACCAGTGCCTGGAAGTCGATTGGCGTTGCCGCACTGGGTGGGTTGTTGGAACCCATCGGTGCCTTGATCGGTGTCAGTCTGGTCGGCAGTTCGGCTATGGCCTATCCGATCGGTCTGGGCTTGGCTGCTGGCGCGATGCTGTTTGTGGTGTCGCACGAGGTCATCCCTGAAACACACCGCAACGGCCACCAAACCTCAGCCACGATTGGCTTGATGGCTGGTTTTGCCATCATGATGGTGCTGGACACCACGCTGGGTTGAGGCTCAGCTGAAGCTGGGCCGCGTCAATCCCATTAATCTCTGTAGCGCGTCATCACATAGTCACCCGGCGCATTCGCGACGCAATCCAGCGGTGAGACTGGCCGCGCCAGCGCCATGCCGCTGCCATTTGTGACCAACCACTCATGCCAAGCGGGCCACCACGACCCTTTGAAATGTGGTGCTTGTTGCTTCTACGCTTCTGGCGACAAGCGCCGGTCTGTGGCTTTGGTGAGCAGCAGTTGGTAGTCGCGGCCCGCACCAGAACGCTGGTTGGCCGGTCTGTTCGTCGTTGTCCGTAGGCTAGGGTCTTTTTTTGCATTGGCGCGTCGAATAATGGGTATTAAAGAATTCAAAAAAGAAAACTTAACTTGTCAAGGTACTATCTTTTCTCTGTTGGGGTTGGACTCCTACATCATCCCTGCCGGGTTCATTTCTCAATACCCATCATGCTTTGCTGACACCCCTTTATGCCCTCTTCCTGACCACTCTGCTCGCCCTGTGTGGGCCCGCCAATGCCCAAAAAGCGGCGCCTGATGCCTCCACTGTGCCGGTGACTGTGGCCCTCAGTACCCATGCCAATGACACTGTCCATCTGGACATGATCGGCAGTGGTTCCGCGCGTCATTCGGTGGTGATTTTTCCGGCGGTGGCGGGGGAGGTCGCTGAGGTCGCCTTTCGCACCGGACAGACTGTGCGCGCCGGACAGGTGTTGTTGCGCTTGGTGGATCGGCAGCAACGCTTGGCGGCTGACCTGGCTGCTGCGCAGGTTGACGCCGCCAACGCGCTGGCCGATCGTTATGAGGCCACACGCGGTAGCGGCGCGGTGCCTGAAAGCGTGCTCGACGAAGCCCGAGCGGTTCTGCGTGGCGCCAAGATCGAACTGGCGCAAGCGCAAGTCGCGGTGGCTGATCGGGTCGTTTACGCGCCATTTTCTGGGATTGTGGGTTTGTCTGACATTGAGCGGGGCGACCGGGTCACGACCGACAGCGCGCTGACCACGCTGGACGACCGGCGGGTGCTTTTGATTGACTTTGACTTACCCGAACCCTATCTGGCGCGTGTCGCACTGGGTCACACCATCTCAGCCGTGAATCCCGCTTATCCCGCCCGTTCATTTGCTGGCAAGGTGTCGGAGATTGACAGCCGCATTGATCCGCTGTCGCGCAATGTGCATGTGCGGGCCGTGGTCAACAACACGGCGGATCTCTTGCGTCCGGGTATGTCGTTCACGGTGCGGCTGACCATGCAGGGAAAAACCTTCGTCAGCGTGCCTGAACTCGCCCTGCAGTGGGGCCGCGAGGGTTCATTTGTCTGGGCTGTGCGTGAGGGCAAGTCGGTCCAGGTGGCGGTTCGTCCAGTGCGGCGCGCGGCAGGTCGCGTGTTGCTCGACGGTGCGCTGACGAACGGCGAGACCGTGGTAGTTGAGGGCGTGCTGCGCCTGCGCGAAGGGCGTAGCGTGCGTGTTGTAGGCAACACAAACGGCAGCAGCGAAACACCATGAGCGACGATCGCGCCAACGACCTGCCCGCGCTGTCCATCCGCCGGCCATGGTTGGTCATCGTCATCAATCTGCTGATCGTGATTGCCGGCATTGGTGCCCTGATGGGCGTGGAAGTGCGAGAACTGCCCAACATCGACCGGCCGATCGTGGCGGTGCGCGCCGAGTACCCCGGCGCTGCGCCTGAAACCTTGGACGCTGAAGTCACTCGCCTGATTGAAGGTGCCGCCTCACGCGTGCCCGGCGTCTACTTGGTGCGCTCTGCCAGTGAAGAAGGCAATCTGCGCGTCATCATCGAATTCAACCCTGGCGTTGACTTGGTGGCGGCTGCGAACGATGTGCGCGATGCGGTCGCCCGCGTTGAACGAGATCTGCCTGAAGGCGTTGAAAACCTCATCGTCGTCAAAGCTGACGCTGATGCCAGCCCGGTGATGCAGTTAGCAGTCTCCAGCCGATCTCTGGCGGTGGATGAGCTGTCTCGCGTGGTCGAAGAGCAGATCGAACCTTCGCTGATCTCGGTCGAGGGTGTGGCCGATATCAACCTCTTCGGTTCGCGCGAGCGCGTCATGCTGGTGCGCATTGATCCCTTGCGACTGGCGGCGTACAACCTGGCGGTGGGCGACATTGCCACACTGCTGCGCAGTGCCAGGATTGACGTGCCAGCCGGCAGTCTGGAGTCGCCGAATCAGCAGGTGCTGGTGCGTGCCAATGCCTCGGTGACCACGCCCGCGGCGTTGCGGACGTTGCAACTGCGGCCGGGGCTCGCGCTCGGAGAGGTGGCCGACGTTTACTACAGTCCGGCCAAAGCTACATCTTATGTGCGGCTCAACGGCGGCTCCGTCATCAGCCTGGGCATCGTGCGGCAGGCGCAATCCAACAGCGTGGCCATTTCTGCAGGCGTGCGTGCGGTGGTCGAACGACTCAACCGGGACGGTGGCGATCTGCAAATCACCGTGGTCTCGGATGACGCGAATTTCATCAGCGGCGCTATTTCCGAGGTGCTTGGCAGCTTGGCCCTGGCGGTGCTGATTGTGGTGGCCGTGGTCGGTGCTTTCCTGGGCCAGTGGCGCGCCACGCTGGTGCCGGTGGTGGCTATTCCGGTGGCGCTGATTGGCACCTTAGCGGCGATTTGGTTGTTGGGTTACTCCGTCAATTTACTGACTCTGCTGGCGCTGTTGTTGGCGACCGGTTTGGTGGTGGACGACTCCATCGTCGTGCTTGAAAATATTCAGCGTCGGCGTGGTCAGGGTTTGGGTCCGCGAGCCGCTGCGGTGCTGGGCACGCGCGAGGTGTTTTTTGCCGTGGTGGCCACCACGGCCACGCTGGTGTCGGTGTTTGTACCGATCTCATTTCTGCCGTCGGCGGCGGGCCGATTGTTTGCTGAGTTTGGTTTTGTCATGGCCATTGCCGTGGCTATTTCTTCCTTCGTGGCACTGTCGCTGGGGCCGATGATAGCTTCGCGCTTGCCCGAAGAAAAACCACCCGGACGGGTCTGGTTAAAGCTCTCGGGCTGGGGCGATCGCGCTGTCAAAACCTATGCCGGTTGGCTGGCCACGGCCTTGAGCCGGGCTTGGTGGGTTGCGGCTGTGTGCGGCTTGCTGGCCTGCGCTGCCGCCTGGAGCTACACGCAGCTGAATCAAGAACTCACGCCCACCGAAGACCGCGGCTTGTTGTCGATCCGGCTGGAGGGGCCTAACGGCGTGGGTCTGAGCTACACCGACCGTCAGCTCGAGCAAGCACTGGCTGTGGTCACACCGCTGCAAGACGAAGGCTTGGTGCTAAACATTTTCACTATCACCGGTCGCTGGGACTTGAACCGTGCGGAGATCGTCGCGCCGTTGTCCGACTGGGGCGATCGAGCGGTGTCGCAGGCGCAACTCACGGCGCGGCTACAAGCCGAACTCGACAACCTGCCCGGTGTGCGTGTCCGCATTCGAGCCGGCAACAGCTTGGGTGTTGGCGGCGGTGATGGCAGTGTCCAAATGGGCGTGACGGGTGATGACTACGCGCGCATTGCCGACGCAGCCTATGGGTTTGCAGAAGCCATCGAACGCGAGCTGCCCGGCCTGCGTGACGTGCGGGTGAACTACACCGTCTCACAGCCGCAACTCACTTTGCGGGTCGACCGCGAGCGCGCGACAGCGCTCGGTGTGTCGGTTGAGGGGCTGGACATCATGCTGCGGGCCCTTGTTGACGGAACCGAAATCACCGAGTTGACAGTTGACGACCGCAACCTGCCGGTGATGCTCGAGTCGATCGCCTACGGCACGACCGACCCGCAAGATCTGCTGGCCTACAGCGTGCGTGCCAGCGGCGTGGGGGGCGAGCGTCTGGTGCCCTTGTCGCAGTTTGTGCGGCTCGAAGAAACCGCCATTGCCTCGGAACTCGAACGCCTAGGCCAGCGCCGCGCCGTGCAGCTTAGCGCGGTGACGGTTGATGGCATGCCCTTGCAACAAGCGGTGGACGATTTAAGGGCTTTGGCTGGCAGGGAACTGCCTGCTGGCATGGGTCTGTTGTTCAGGGGCGATGCTGCAACGCTGGAGCAAACCGGGCGCGATGTCGCCATCACATTTGCCATTGCCTTGCTGGTGGTGTTTTTGGTGTTGGTGGCGCAGTTTGAAGGCGTGACGAGTGCGGCGGTGGTCATCATCACCGTGCCTTTTGGTTTGGCGGCGGCGGTCTTTGCCATGACGCTGAGCGGCACCTCGTTGAATATTTACAGTCAGATTGGCCTGTTGCTGTTGGTCGGGGTGATGGCTAAAAACAGCATCTTGATGGTCGAGTTCGCTGACCAATTGCGGGACGCCGGACGCAGCGTTCGTGAAGCCGCACAAGAAGCGGCCGTCACGCGCTTGCGCCCGATCATGATGACCATGGCCTCGACCGTGCTGGGTGCGCTGCCGCTGGTGCTGGGCAGCGGCGCGGGTGCTGAGTCGCGGGCTTCCATTGGTTGGGTGATTTTTGGTGGCTTGTCATTGGCGTCCTTGTTCACGCTTTTTCTGACGCCGGTGGTTTACCTCGGCCTTGCACGCTTTGCCAAACCTCGTGCCAGCCAAGGCGAGCGGTTGGTCGAAGAGATGAAGCTGGCGGCGGCAAAACAAGCGGGTGATTCTTTATGATGCGCCGCTTTGGACTGATCGCGTTGGCTTTGAGCTTGGCGGCTTGCGCCAGCGTGACCGCGCCGCCCAAGCCGGTCACGTTGGGGCTCACCGACGCCGATAGATTTTCTGCCGTGCCCGTTGGCGCTCCGATGCCGCTGGCGTCGGACCTGCTGTGGTGGCAGCGTTTCGACGATCCGGTGTTGGGACGTTGGGTCGAGCGCGCCTTGGCGAACAGCCCAGGCATCGACATCGCACGCGAACGGGTCGTGCAAGCCGAGGCGCTGTTGCGCGGTGCGCGGGCGCAACGCAGTCCCTTCATCGGCGCTGAAGCCGTTGTTGAAGGCCGCAACCGTCGTGAGCCTGGCCAACGCGCTAGCGATCCGAGCGCGGCATTGACGCTGGACTGGGATTTGGATGTGGGCGGTGGTTTGCGCCAGGCTGAAATGTCGGCGGCGGCTTCCGTCTTGCGCAGCGCAGACCTGCTGCAGGCGGCGCGTTTGTCAGTCGCCGCTTTGACGGCTCGGGCCTATGTCGAGTGGCAGGAAGCCCGACTCGACCAAGGTCTGCTGGCGGATGAATTGGCGCTGCAAGCCGAGGTGCTGCGCATCGTCCAAGTGCGGGTGCGGGCGGGGCTGGCGCCGCAGATTGACTTAGACCGCGCGCGGTCCGATGCCGCCGCGATTGAGGCCGATGCCGCCGCTGCGTCAGTGCGCGTGCGTCAATCGGCGGCGGCCTTGCAAGTGCTGGCGGGTGAACGCCCGCAAGTCTTGGGCAGTGTTGGCGGGATGGCTCGCTTGCCGGAGCTCCAAGGCCAGCAGCCGGTGCCGCGCCCGATTGACCTGTTGCGGCTGCGGCCCGATTTGCGCGCCGCCGAGCGTTCCTTGACCGTGGCCGCCGCCAATCTGGGCGTCGCCGAGTCTGCTTTGTCACCACGTCTGCAACTGCCTGGCACGCTGGCACTGACCTCGGCCGGCCTGGGCGGTGGCGTGCTCAATATCGTCAGCGCGAGTTTGGCGGCGGTGCTGGATGTCGCTTTGTACGACGGTGGTGCGCGCGACGCTGGGGTCGATCTGGCCCGTTCACGCGTGCGCGAAGCCAGTCAGCTGTACCGTCAAACGCTGCTGCAAGCGCTGCAACAAGCCGAAGCCACGCTGGTGGCTGCCGAGGGCACCAGCAGGCGAACCGAGGCACTCCAGCGGGCCAGCACGGCGGCCGATGCCGCGCTAGCTCAAGCCCGCACGCTCTACACCAACGGGCTGACCGGTTTCATCGATGTGCTGGATGCCCAGCGCAGCGCGCTGAACAACCGCCGCAACCTGCTGCGTGCCCGCGCCGATGCCGCGCGTCAGGCCGTCACCACGTTTGAAGTCATGGGCTTGATTGGGGCGCAGGCGCGGGTTGACTGAGTTCACTACACTTGAGCTCTTTTTTGAAGCCTTGGCCGTCAAGCTCGGCACCTGCTTTATCCATGCGCCACCTCCTTTCGGCTACGCCCGATGATTTAACTGTTGACATTGTTTATCTTTGGGTCGACGGTCAAGACGTGGGCTGGCGTGCCAAACGCCGCCACGCCCTGCGGCAACTCAGCGCTGATGGCAGTGACGCTATCGCTATGTTCGGCAACGTCGAAGGGCGCTTTCGCGACAACGATGAACTGCTTTACAGTTTGCGAGCCCTTGAGAAATTCTTTCCAGACCATGGACATATTTACCTCGTCACCGATGGACAGACCCCAGACTGGCTGAAAGCGTCTGACCGCGTGACGCTGGTCGACCACCGTGAGCTGATCCCCGCCGCCTCGTTGCCGACCTTCGACTCCAGCAACATCGAGTCTTACATTCACCGCATTCCCGGTCTTTCTGAGCGGTATTTTTATTTCAACGACGATGTTTTTTTTGGCGCTCCAGTCAATCTAGACGACTGGTTCTGGCCCGGTGGTTTTTATGTGACGTGGTCTGACGACCCTGAAGTCTCCGATGACGTTTTGCAAACCGATGCAACGGCACCCGAGAACGCTTGCCGCTTGTCGAACCAATGGCTGACCAACAAAGCGGCCTGCCAGATGCTGTCGGTCACGAGCAACACAGCCAAGCCAATGCGGGCGATGGACCCGCTTTACCGAAATACCTTCCGGACCTTTGCACACTCGCCAAGGCCCATGCTCAAGTCGCTGTTGTGGGAGCTGGAAGAAGAGGCAGTCGAACTCTTTGATGGCGTCCGCTCTACCGTCTTCCGGATTTGGGACAAGCCGACCATCGTCTCTGACTTTGTGTTGCGCTGGGCGCTGGCCCATGGCTTGGCCCGCGTTAAAAACTACCGGCACCGCTATGTGTCTACCGGCGATCTGAATCAAGCGACAGAGCTCAAACTGCTGGCCCAGCAGTTTGGCTCACTTGATTTTTTCTGCGTCAACGACACCACCGACGATGCGCATGCCGATGACCCGCGGCTTGAAAATGTCCGCGCGTCTTTGCGGCGGATGTTGTTCAACCCTTCAGAATTCGAAAATCGCCTACCCGCCGAGGTCTCAGTTGAAGCCTGTCCAGCGGCCCTTGCTTAAACGCAGGGTCAGAGCGGCTTCCACGTCGGTTCAAAAAACGGCGCGGGTATCAAAATCTTGGACGTCTGGCTTTGCAGCAAAGGCAGCATCTTGACGACATAGGCTTGCCAGTTGGCGTCCTTCCCCAGTTCGCCGCGGCGGTGGGTGCGTTCTGCCAAGTCTTCATAAGCCCACATGTGGACGATCTGGTTCAGTTCGCCAATCTCGGTGTAGTAGTAACCCACCATGCGGCCAAGAATGCGCTGCTGAATTTGCAGGCCCTCTTTTTCATACAGGCTCAAATAGTCCCGCCACTTGCCGGGATGTGTGGTGTAAGTGCGTTGGTCGACGAGCATGGCTTTGGGTCTTTCGCTGAGTTGTCAGTGATGATACGCGCGGCTTTGGACTTGTGCGAACGACTCTGATGGAGCTGAGGTCACTCGTCATTTGATTGGCCTAGAATTCAAATCCTTCACAATCATTTAGAGAAGCCTATCCATGCTAGACACAAACCGCCGAGTATTCATGATGCAAGTCGCTGTTGCATCGACCGCCGTGATCGCATCGCAAGCCATGGCTCAAGCCATGGTGAACGAAAAAGACCCACAAGCCGCAGCATTGGCTTATGTCGCCGACACCACCAAGGTGGACGCCAAGAAATTTCCTAAGCACGCAGCTGCCCAGAAGTGCTCGAACTGCCAGCTGTACACCGGTAAGCCAGCCGATGCGAGCGGCGGATGCGCGTTGTTTGCCGGCAAGCTGGTCGCTGGCAACGGTTGGTGTAGCGCCTACGTTAAAAAGGCCGGCTGAACGGCCCGTTGAGTTGCACGGTGGCGTAGTTGATCGCGATCGCGAAAGACACCCACAGCAGATAGGGCAACATCAGTGCGCTGGCTCGACGTGAGTAGCTTTTCAGGGTCCACATCAGTGCGGCGATGGAAAGCCACAAAAAGCCAACTTCAAGCAGCGCCCAGTCAGGGCGCTGCAGTTTGAAGAACAGCAAGCTCCACAAGGAATTGAGCCCGGCATTCAGTGCAAACAGTCCGACCAGCCAATAGCGGCTGGCTCGGTCTGGTGCCTGCTTCCAAGCTATCGCGGCAGCCGCGGCAGCGAGTATAAAAATCAGTGTCCAGACCGGGCCAAACCATGCGTCTGGCGGTTTGAAAGCTGGCTGTAGCAAGCCTTTGTACCAAGGTCCGATCTCGGTCAACAAACCACCCAATACGGCCACGCACATGGCAGCCAGTCCGGCTATCAGGACGGGTCTGAAAGTATTTTGGCGCGGTAATTCGTTGCTCATTGGGTTCTTCAAGTGATAGGCGCGGGGTTGAACAGCACCAGTGCGTTGTGCAGTTTCCTGTGCTCGGCCCAAGTCTTTTTGTGGCCGCTGGCGACTTCCAGCATCATCTCAAAAAGTTCCCAGCCAACGTTTTCAATGGTCTTTTCGCCGATGGCGCCGCTGCTAAGCCATAAGGTGTACCACGTCCGATTGTGAACCCATGCAGATTCATGCCGCCGGCCAATTGCAAGGTACCGCAGCTGAAGTCGTTGGCCAGCGTGGCGGCGTAGGTCAACCGGACGATCGATCTAAGCGCCCTCGGGCGATTCAATCAGGCATTTAAAAATCAAGCAAGCTCAGCCCAACACTGAAGACGGTCCGCTTGCGGTTGTAGTCGATCAGGCTGTCGCCATAGCCACTGAAAATTTGTGTGTGCAGACGCAAGTTGCTTCTGCCGCCATCGTCGCGCGAACCGATGGTGCGCAGCCACTCCAGTCGGGCTGAGCCGTTGCCGTCTTGGCGTAAGGAGTGCAGCCATGTCAGGCCGACAGCGTGTTTTTCGTTGACGTTCCACATGGTTTTCAATTCACCCCGGCCGATGGTGTTTTCAATGCCCGGGTTGTCATCGCTGGCGGCGTTTTCTGCGAGGCGCTTCCAGACCCGCGCTTGCACTATCCAGCGCTTGTCTAACTCAACGCCGGCCATCAGGTAGACCCGATTCCAGCTGCGCGACAAGGGCAGGCTTTGTCCGTTGGATTGATGCACCAAGCCCACACCGCTGTAACGCAAACGCCAGTCAAACGGCAGCTTCGCGTCCGTCGGGTAGACGTACACCAACTCCGGCTCATGGTCGGTGGTCCGAAACGGCCTGGAGATATTGCTACTGAAGAGTTGCCAGTACGACTGCTGTGAGTAGGCGAACCAGAGTGAGTCTTTGCGATCCGACTCGCCCTGCGTGAGCAGACCTTGCGCGACCTTGGTTCGCATGGACAACTGCAGCCGTGTTTCTGTGGTGCTGTAATTGATCGGCGAGGCCGCCGTGTGATTGGCTGCGCTCGAACTGGGTTGCTTGTTCACTGAGTTAGAACCGACAACGGAAAACGACAGCGGCCGGTAGCCACGAATGCGAAACGTACCGCAATCGGTGCCGTTTTCAAGCTCCCAAAACCGTGACAAGGTGCTGTAGCGCCTGTCGTGGCAGGCGTCGGTGCTGGCTATCTCGGTGCTGGCGTTGTCGGTACGGGTTACTGCTTCGGTTGTTGCCTGCATGCCGACAGGCTCGGGCATGTTGCGGGCTGTGGGGGCGGGTGCTCGGCCAGCCCATTGGTCGTAGCAATCGAGCCTAGCTGCATTGCCCGTGATGGCGGCGCACAGGGGCAAGGCCGCGTCGCTTTCAGGGGCTCGGGCAGGCAAAGTCACCTGAGCGGAGGCATTCCCAATGCTCAAAAGAAGGGCGGTGAATGCGAGGGCGTTTGAATTGAGAGTGGACATCTGAGCGTTCGGTTGGCTGCTGAGTGTAGTGGGCCGCCAAATTCCCTCACAATCTGTCCATGACTCCAACCCTGCCCCCTTCTGCCGTCAGCACGACGGCGTCGTTGTTGCCGCCAGATGACGCCTATCGAAAGGTGCTGCACAACGAAGTCCATGCGCGGCCGACGGCGCGGATTCGGTTGCCGGCGCTGGTGGTCTATGTGGCGGTGCTTAACGACGGCATCAGCCGCGAACAAGAATGTGAGCACCTGCGCCGCTTGCCCGGTCAGTCGGCGCTGACACCTGAGCAGTTGGCGGGTAACTTTTTACGCATCCGGCTCGACGGCTACACCGTCAAATGGGAGCGGCACACCGAGTTCACGCGTTATTCCATCGTGCAACCGCTGCCCGACAACGCAGTGCTGGGTGCCTCCAATCCAGACTTGCTGCCAGCCTTGGTCGTCGCGCCAGACTGGTTGCGTGAGATTCCGGGCCGGACCATTGCCGCCATCATGCTGGCGATGGTTTATGGCGATTTAGAAACATCGGATGACACACTGGCCAAGGCCAAAGTCTGGCTGGGCGACACGCCGGTGCTGGCGTCGGTGTTGGGGCAGAACGGGCATTCATGGGCGGTCAGCGATTTCTTGCTGCGGCCCGATGGCTTTGAGCGCATGCTGGTGGTGGCGCCCGCCGACATCACTGCCACGCGCGCGGGTCGGGTTTCGCAGCGTTTGCTTGAACTCGAAACGTACCGCTTGATGGCGCTGCGCGGTTTGCCGGTGGCCAAGCAACTGGGGCCGATGCTGACGCAGTCTGAAAATGCCCTGGCCGACATCATGGCCAGCCTTGAAAACAAGGCCGCTGCCGACCAAGAACTGCTCGACACACTGGTGTCGTTGGCGGCCCGGGTGGAGCGCGCCACCGCCGAGCACGTCTACCGTTTTGCGGCGACGCGGGCTTATGACGGGCTGGTGGCGCAGCGCATCACCGAATTGCGCGAGAAAGCCATTCCGGGCACGCAAACCATCGGGGATTTCATGCAGCGCCGATTGTCACCGGCGATTGCCACGGTGGCGGCCACAGCGCAGCGGCTGGCGTCCTTGTCAGAGCGGGTGGCCCGCACCAGCGCACTGCTGCGCACGCGGGTTGACATTGCCACCGAAGTGCAAAACCAGCAGCTGCTGGAAAAGCTCACGCGAGGGCAAGAGTTGCAGCTGCGCCTGCAAGCCACGGTCGAAGGCTTGTCGATTGCGGCCATTTCTTA
>JABMMH010000183.1 GCA_013205645.1 Polaromonas sp.
ATACCAGCTATCTGATCGACAAGGACAGTGCGGTTTCCATCATCACCGCCAAGGATGCGGACGGGCTGGACCTGATCCGCCACTCCACAGCGCATCTTCTGGCCTATGCCGTCAAGGATTTATTCCCCGACGCGCAGGTCACCATCGGCCCCGTGATCGAAAACGGCTTTTTCTACGACTTTTCG
Organism: Polaromonas sp.; assembly: GCA_013205645.1. Lineage (GTDB taxonomy): Bacteria > Pseudomonadota > Gammaproteobacteria > Burkholderiales > Burkholderiaceae_C > Polaromonas. Next base: position 186 of record JABMMH010000183.1, read on the forward strand.
TACAAAAGGCCGTTCACGCCTGACGACCTGGTAGCCATTGAAAAGCGCATGACTGAACTCACCGCCAAGGATGAACCGGTTCAGCGCCGCGTGCTGCCGCGCGATGAAGCGGTGAGGCATTTCCATGGTATTGGTGAGCACTACAAGGCCGAGATCATCGCCAGCATTCCGGCGGGCGAAGATGTTTCGCTCTACCGCGAAGGTGCTTTTGAAGATCTCTGCCGCGGCCCGCACGTGCCAAGCACGGGCAAACTGAAGTTTTTCAAGCTGATGAAGGTAGCCGGCGCGTACTGGCGCGGCGATCACCGCAATGAAATGCTGCAACGCATTTACGGCACCGCTTGGGCGACCAAGGACGAGTTGCAGCTCTACCTGAAGCAGTTGGAAGAGGCCGAAAAACGCGACCACCGCAAGCTGGGGAAAGAGCTTGACCTGTTTCACATTGATGATCACGCGCCGGGTCTGGTGTTCTGGCATCCGAAGGGATGGACGATCTGGCAGGGCGTCGAGCAGTACATGCGCAAGGTCTACCAGGACAACGGTTATCAGGAAGTCAAAGGCCCGCAGGTCATTGACAAAACCCTGTGGGAAAAGACCGGCCACTGGGACAAGTACCGCGACAACATGTTCACGACCGAGAGCGAGAAGCGCGAATATGCACTGAAACCGATGAACTGCCCGGGTCACATCCTGATCTTCAAGCAGGGTATCAAGAGCTACCGCGACCTGCCGCTGCGCTACGGCGAGTTTGGTCAGTGCCACCGCAATGAGCCATCCGGTGGCCTGCACGGCATCATGCGCGTGCGCGGTTTCACGCAGGACGACGGTCATATTTTTTGCACCGAGGAGCAGATCCTGAAAGAGTGTGTCGACTACACCACGCTGCTGCAGAAGGTCTATACCGACTTCGGCTTCAAGAACATCATTTACAAGGTGGCGACGCGGCCCGAGGCACGTATCGGTACCGATGAAAGCTGGGACAAGGCCGAGGATGCCCTGATGGAAAGCCTGCGCGCTTCAGGCTGCGAATTTGAGATCGCGCCCGGAGACGGCGCGTTTTATGGCCCCAAGATCGAGTACACGCTGAAGGATGCCATTGGCCGGCAATGGCAGTGCGGCACCATGCAGGTTGATTTTTCAATGCCTGAGCGGCTGGATGCGGAATACGTTGGAGAAGATGGCGCCCGCCATCGCCCGGTGATGCTGCACCGCGCGATTGTGGGCAGCCTGGAGCGATTCATCGGAATTCTGATTGAGGAGCATGCCGGCGCAATGCCGACATGGCTCGCACCAGAGCAGGTTTCAGTGCTTACGATCACCGATTCCCAGGCCGATTACGCCCGGGATGTGGCCAAAACGCTGCAAAATCAAGGGCTTAGGGTCAATTTGGACCTACGCAACGAGAAGATTACGTATAAAATACGAGAGCACTCGCTGCAGAAGCTGCCTTACATCCTGGTCGTAGGCGACAATGAGAAAGAAGCTGGAGCGGTGGCAGTTCGCGCCCGGGGCAACAAAGATCTGGGTGTCATGCCACTGGAAGCGTTTGTCAAACAGATCGCATCCGACATTGCGCTGAAGGTCTGAAATCACTCAATGGTTGAATGATTAAAGCCTCTAGCCCAACAGACACGAGCGCAAGCAGCTATAGCTTTTATAGCAGAGATTGAAGGATCAGAACCATCGCTACTGAATTTCGTGACCGCCGTCACCGCGAAGAACGCAAGCACCGCTTGAACCGTGAAATCATGGCTCCAGAAGTGCGTTTGTCAGGGCCTGAGAATGAACCGCTCGGCATCGTCAACATCAATGAAGCTTTGCGGCTCGCGGGTGAGTATGATGTTGATCTGGTGGAAATCTCGCCAACGGCGGTTCCGCCGGTCTGTCGATTGATGGATTATGGCAAGTTCAAGTACGCCGAGCAGAAGAAGGCCGCGGACGCGAAATCCAAGCAGAAAGTGATCGAGATCAAGGAAATAAAATTCCGGCCCGGCACAGACGATGGTGACTACAACATCAAGTTGCGTAATATCAAGCGCTTTTTGGAAGAGGGCGACAAGTGCAAGATCACCTTGCGTTTTCGGGGTCGTGAAATCACGCACCAGGAACTGGGTCTTGCCTTGTTGGCACGGATACGTGACGAGTTGGCCGATTTGATCCTGGTTGAGCAGTTCCCCAAGCTCGAAGGCCGCCAGATGGTCATGATGATTGCGCCAGGCCGTAAAAAGCCAAGCGCCAAACCGGCACCGGAATCCGCGCCGGCCGCTTCGGCTTAAGGGCTGTTCCAAAATTTCAGGGGCGTCGCGAGACGCTCCTGTGGAAACCGGTGATGAGCCGGTTTCCCGAAAGTGGAGATTTAAAACTCTTCGCGCAATCGCGGCGGGCCTCACGGCTGGCTGCAAACGGGTGGCAAGCTTAAAAACTCGCCACTTACAAGTGGCAAGCGTTAAAAACTCGCCACTTACAAGTGGCCGGCGTTAAAACTCGCCACTTACAAGTGGCTCGGGGCCGTCAAGTCTGCGGAATGTTCGCAGCGCCTCACGAGCACAAATGAAAAGGAGCATACACATGCCCAAAATGAAGACCAAGAGCGGCGCTAAAAAGCGTTTCCGCGTTCGTCCCGGTGGCACCGTCAAGCGCGGTCAAGCCTTCAAGCGTCACATTCTGACCAAGAAGACCACCAAAAACAAACGTCACCTGCGTGGATCAGTTGCTGTTCATGAGACCAACATGGGTCACATGGCACAGATGCTGCCTGGCCGTGGCATTTAATTAACGACGAACAAGGAGTAATCACATGCCTCGCGTCAAACGTGGTGTAACGGCTCGCGCCCGCCACAAAAAAGTTTTAGCCCTTGCAAAAGGTTTCCGCGGTCGCCGCGGTAACGTCTTCCGTATCGCCAAAGAAGCGGTCATGAAGGCCGGTCAATATGCCTACCGTGACCGCCGTACCAAGAAACGTGTTTTCCGCCGCCTGTGGATCACGCGTATCAATGCGGCAAGCCGCGCTTGCGGTCTGACCTACAGCCAGTTTGCCAATGGGCTGAAGAAAACGGGTATCGAGATCGACCGTAAGGTACTGTCTGATATGGCCATCCACGACAGCGCTGCTTTTGGCGCCATCGTCGAGCAGGTCAAGGCCAAGCTGGCCGCCTGATTTTCAGCGCAGGCTCTGTCAAGTTGCTACCAAATTAATAGCTGCTTGCGCAAGAAATATAAGGGCTGGAGCTTGAAAAGGCTCTGGCCCTTTTTTTATGGTCGTCCTGATTTTTGTTGACCTCAAGATGCCATCAACTAATCCCGCACAAGAAATTTATGATGCTACCTGATGCCCTGAATGAACTGGTCGGCAGCGCCACCGCCAGTTTTGAGCAAGCCATGACACCGGCCGACCTGGAGAATGCCAAAGCGCAGTTTTTGGGTAAATCAGGGCGCGTGACCGAGCTGATGAAGGGCATGGCAGCGCTCAGCGTAGAAGAGAAAAAGTCGCGTGGAGCTGCAATCAATCTGGCCAAGCAGGCCATCGAGACGTCGCTGAATGCCCGCAGGCAGGCGCTGGCGAACGCCGAGCTTGAAAGCCAGCTCAAGGCTGAAGCGCTGGACGTAAGTTTGCCGGGGCTGCAACGCCTGCAAGGCGGACTGCACCCCGTATCGCTTACGCTCGAACGCATAGAAGCCATCTTTGGTTCCATGGGTTTTGACGTGGCCGATGGCCCGGAAATTGAAAGTGACTGGTTCAGCTTTACAGCCCTGAACAACCCGCCAGACCATCCGGCACGCTCCATGCAGGACACGTTTTACATCGACACCAAAGGCGAGGATGGCATTTATTACAACCTGCGTCCGCATACCAGTCCGATGCAGATTCGCCACGCGCGGGCGCACGTTCGAAAGTACCGGCAGGACGGCGGTTCTGACACCCTCTACGCGGGCGAGATGCCAGAAATCCGCGTCATTGCCCCCGGCCGCACCTACCGGGTCGATAGCGATGCGACCCATTCACCGATGTTTCACCAATGCGAAGGCCTGTGGCTGGGTGAAAACGTGAGCTTCAAGGATTTGAAGTACGTGTTCACTGATTTCTGCCGCCGGTTTTTCGAGTCCGATGACCTGGTGCTGCGCTTCAGGCCCAGTTTTTTCCCCTTCACCGAGCCCAGCGCCGAAATCGACATCCAGTTTCAGCAGGGTCCCTTGGCGGGGCGCTGGCTGGAGGTCGCAGGTTCGGGTCAGGTCCATCCTAATGTTGTGCGCAACATGGGCCTGGATCCGGAAAAGTACATTGGTTTCGCCTTCGGCATGGGGCCGGACCGCCTGACCATGCTGCGCTACGGCGTGAACGACCTGCGTCTGTTTTTTGATGGCGATATTCGCTTCCTGTCGCAGTTCCAGTCCTAAAAACAGCATCAACAAGAACAGACATCAACATGCAATTTCCAGAATCCTGGCTGCGCGAATTCTGCAATCCGCCCCTGACCACCCAGCAGCTTGCTGATACGCTGACCATGGCGGGGCTCGAGGTTGAAGAAACCAGGCCCGTCGCACCCCCGTTCACCCACATAGTCGTCGGAGAAATCAAGGACGCTGTTCAGCACCCCAATGCCGACAGGCTTCGCGTGTGCCAGGTCGATGTAGGACAGGGGAGTTTGCTGAACATCGTTTGCGGCGCGCCGAACGCACGAGCAGGCATCAAGGTGCCGTGTGCACTGGTAGGTGCCGAGTTACCCCCGGGTGACGATGGCAAACCTTTTTACATCAAAAGCGGCTTGCTGCGCGGGGTGGAAAGCCAGGGCATGTTGTGCTCGGCGCGTGAGCTCAAACTATCAGAAGACCACGGCGGCCTGCTTGAACTGGCTGCCGATGCGCCGCTGGGCCAGAATATTCGCGAGCACCTTCAGCTCGATGACATGCTTTTGACCTTGAAGCTGACGCCGAATCTCGCGCATTGCCTGAGCGTCTACGGTGTGGCGCGTGAAGTCGCTGCGCTGACGGGGGCGCCATTGAAATCGCCGGTGCACGCAGCCGTTGTTGTCGGTGACACGTCTCGGCTGTCGGTCGGAATCAGCGCGCCTGATTTATGCGGTCGCTTTTCCGGACGCGTGGTTCGCAATCTAAATACCCAGGCGGCCACGCCGGCCTGGATGATTGATCGACTTGCGCGCTGCGGCCAGCGCAGCGTCACTGCGCTGGTGGATATTTCCAACTATGTGATGTTTGAATTCGGACAGCCGTCGCATATTTTTGATCTTGACAAGATTCATGGCGGGCTGGAGGTGCGTTGGGGTCAGGCTGGCGAAACGCTCAAGCTGCTCAATGGAAGTACCGTCACGGTTGACGAGAAAGTGGGTGTCATCGCGGATGATCATCAGGTCGAGTCGCTGGCGGGCATCATGGGCGGTGACGCGACGGCTGTGTCTGACGATACAAGGCATGTCTATGTTGAAGCTGCCTTCTGGTGGCCCAAGGCCATTGCCGGGCGTTCGCGTCGCTACAATTTTTCGACCGATGCCGGCCACCGTTTCGAGCGCGGAGTGGATCCTGGGCAGACCGTCGAGTGCCTAGAACGGATCACCCAGCTGATCATTGATATCTGCGGTACCCCCGAAACCGTGTGCGGACCGGTGGACGATCAGAAGGTCAACGTGCCGAACGCGGCACCGGTGGCCTTGCGCGTCGCTCGCGCAGCCAAGGTCATTGGCATGCCGCTGGCTCAGGCTCAATGTGTCGATGTCCTCACGCGCCTCGGTTTGGCGGTGATCGAAGCCGAAGGCGTGTTGAGCGTGACGCCGCCCAGTTACCGGTTTGACCTCCAGATTGAAGAAGATTTGATCGAAGAGGTTGTTCGCATGGTGGGATACGAGCATTTGCCCGCCACGGCGCCATTGGCACCGATCACGGCGAAGATTCGCCCGGAAACTCAACACAGTCCGTTTGCACTACGCCGCGCGCTCGCAGCTTTGGGATACCAGGAAACTATCAATTTCAGCTTTGTTGATGAGCGCTGGGAGCATGAGTTGGCCGGCAATCCGAATCCCGTGAAGTTGTTAAATCCGATTGCCAGCCAGATGAGCGCCATGCGTTCATCATTGCTGGGTTCATTGGTGCAGGCTCTTAAATTCAACCTGGATCGCAAAGCGGCCCGCGTCAACATCTTTGAACTCGGGCGGATTTTTCTGCGTGACGCCCAAAGCCTGGACACAGACACTTCCGTCGCTGGATTCAGCCAGCCGATGCGGGTGGCTGGACTCGCCTATGGTCCGCGCGCCACCCTGCACTGGGATGGCAGTGACAAGGTCGTCGATTTCTTTGATGTCAAAGGTGATGTCGAGGCCTTGCTGGCCCCCCTGCAAGCCACGTTCTCACCGGCGGTCCACCCCGCTTTGCATCCCGGTCGCTCGGCCACCGTGTCGCTTGACGGGCAAGTGATTGGTTTTGTCGGCGAGCTGCACCCGAAATGGCGTCAGGCGTACGAGCTGGCTCAGGCACCATTGGTTTTTGAGCTGGCACTGGACGCGATTTTGGCGCGCCGCATGCCTCTTTTTGAGGTTGTCAGCAAGTTTCAGCCTGTCGAGCGCGATATTGCCGTGATCGTGCCAGAGAGCACGACGCACTCGGCATTGATGGCAGCAATTGGAGGTGCCGATACCAAGGGCTTGCTTAAAGACGCGCGCTTGTTTGACGTTTACCGCCCCCAGCCGGGATCGACGACCATACAGTCCGGTGAAAAAAGCCTTGCCGTTCGATTGGTTCTTTCAGGCGACGCCGCTACACTGACTGACGAACAAATTGAGGCTGCCGTTCAGGCCGTTATTGCCAGTCTGCAAAACGTCATGC
>JABMMH010000184.1 GCA_013205645.1 Polaromonas sp.
CAGACCCGGCGCGGCATCTCGATCAAGCACTGGGAAGAATTTGAAGACGTGGCGGATCACTGCACGGTCTGCCACAAGTGCTTGACGCCTTGCCCGGTCGACATCGACTTTGGCGAGGTCTCGATGAACATGCGCAACTTGTTGCGCAAGATGGGCCAGAAGTCGTTCCGCCCTGGCAATGCGGCGGCGATGTTTTTCTTGAACGCGACCAACCCGCAGACCATCAAGTTCATGCGCAGCGCCATGGTCGGCGTCGGCTTCAAGGTGCAGCGCGTGGCCAATGACCTGATGCGCTCCTTGACGCGCAAACAGACCGCCAAGCCGCCGTCCAGCGTGGGCAAGGCGCCGATCAAAGAGCAGGTGATTCACTTCATCAACAAGAAAATGCCGGGCGGTTTGCCGAAGAAAACTGCACGTGCCTTGCTCGACATTGAAGACAACAACTACGTCCCGATCATCCGCAACCCGTTGAACACGACGGCCGAAACCGAGGCCGTGTTTTATTTCCCCGGTTGCGGCTCTGAGCGTTTGTTCTCACAGGTCGGGCTGGCGACGCAGGCCATGCTTTGGCATGCCGGTGTGCAAACTGTCTTGCCGCCGGGCTATCTGTGCTGCGGTTACCCGCAGCGCGGCAGCGGTCAGTTCGACAAGGCGGACAAGATCATCACCGACAACCGGGTGCTGTTTCACCGCATGGCCAACACGCTCAACTACCTCGAAATCAAGACCGTGGTGGTGAGTTGCGGGACCTGCTATGACCAGTTGCAGGGTTATGAGTTCGAGAAAATTTTTCCCGGTTGCCGGATCATCGACATCCATGAATACCTGCTTGAGAAAAACATCACGCTGCGCACCGACGAGCCCGGTCAAGGCTATCTGTACCACGACCCGTGCCACAGCCCGATGAAATTGCAAGAGCCGATGAAGACGGTCAAAGCCTTGCTCGGCGACAACGTGTTGAAGAACGAGCGTTGCTGCGGCGAGTCCGGCACGCTGGGCGTGACCCGGCCTGACATCTCGACGCAGATTCGCTTTCGCAAGGAAGAAGAGTTGCTAAAGGGCGAGACAGCACTGCGCGCCACCGGCGCGGTAGCGGCCAAGGGTCCGGTGAAGATTCTCACCAGTTGCCCGAGTTGCCTGCAAGGCTTGTCGCGTTTTGGCGATGACCTGAACAACGGTCTGCTCGAAGCCGACTACATCGTGGTCGAGATGGCGAATCAGATTCTGGGCAAAGACTGGCTACCGAACTATGTCGAGGTCGCCAATCGCGGCGGCATCGAGCGCGTGCTGGTGTGATCTTCACGCCGCTTTTTGCAACAACTGTGCATCAACTTTAATCACCGAAAGAACGCTCATGGCAGGTCTTCAAACTGGGGCGCCGACACCCACGGCTATCACGGTGCACAGCCAGTCTCGGCTGTTGCAAGTGGCGTTTTCCGATGGCTCCGATTACCAAATCCCGTTCGAGTTGATGCGCGTCTATTCGCCGTCAGCCGAAGTGCAGGGCCACGGGCCCGGCCAAGAAGTGCTGCAAACCGGCAAGCGTGAAGTCACCTTGGTCGAGCTAGAGCCGATTGGCAATTACGCCGTCAAGCCGGTCTTCTCGGACGGCCATGACACCGGTCTGTTCTCGTGGGACTACCTGTATTTTTTGGGTTCAGAGCAAAGCCGCTTGTGGGCCGACTATCTGGCCCGTTTGCAAGCGGCTGGTGCTGAGCGTGATGCGCCTATGACCAGCGGCGGTGGTTCTGCCTGCGCCAGCCACTGAGGCCTGACATGAGCAACACCCATTTCGGTTTTGAGTCGGTCGACGAGCAAGAAAAAGCGCGTCGCGTGCGCGGCGTTTTCGATTCCGTTGCCCCTAAATACGACGTCATGAACGATTTGATGTCGGCAGGCCTGCACCGTGTCTGGAAGGCCTACACCGTCAAGGTGGCGAATGTGCGCGACGGTCAATCCGTCCTTGATATTGCCGGCGGCACGGGCGATTTAGCCTTGGCGTTTGCGCCGCAGGTCGGCCCCACGGGCCGCGTGGTGCACACCGACATCAACCAAGCCATGCTGAGCGAAGGCCGCAACCGTCTGCTCGACGCTGGCGTGGCCTTGCCGACGTTGGTCTGCGATGCCGAGAAGCTGCCTTTTCCAGACGCCAGTTTTGACGTCGTGACGGTGGCTTTTGGCCTGCGCAACATGACGCACAAAGATGCCGCACTGAAGGAAATGCTGCGCGTCCTCAAGCCCATGGGCAAGTTGCTGGTGCTGGAATTTTCCAAAGTCGCCAAGCCACTCGAAAAAATATACGACTGGTATTCGTTCAAGGTCTTGCCGCGGCTTGGCAAGCTGGTCGCCAATGACGATACGAGTTATCGTTATTTGGCTGAATCGATCCGCATGCACCCCGATCAAGACGCCCTGAAGGCCTTGATGCACAAGAGCGGTTTTGGCCATGTGGACTATCACAACCTCACAGGCGGCATGGTTGCCTTGCATGTGGGCATCAAATGCTGATTTAATTTGGGTTTAATCCGATCTTGATGTGTCGTGTGTAAAAAAATGAGATAAGCGTAAAAAGTCGAATTCTCCAATGAGTGGCTGGTGTATTTTAAAAATAAAGTAGGTGACATCATGAAAATCTGGTCTGCAATTTTGGCGCTCGCATTGACCGCCTCCTTGGGCTTGAGCGGCGGTGAAGCTGAAGCCAAGCGCCTCGGTGGCGGTAATTCCGTAGGCAAGCAATCTTCCAATATTACCCAGCGTGAGGCCTCGCCTGCGGGTGGTTCTGCCGCACAAGCAGCCAGGCCTGCTGCACCGGCAGCGGCCGCTGCCGCACCTAAAAAGCCTTGGGGCGCCATGCTCGGCGGTTTGGCCGCTGGTCTGGGCCTGGCTTGGTTGGCGTCTTCATTGGGTTTGGGCGCTGGCTTGGCGCAGTTCATGACCTTTGCCTTGCTGGCGCTGGCCGTCATGCTGGTGATTGGCTTTGTCATGCGCAAGCTCAAGGCCAACCGTGAGGGCGATGGCCAATCCTCATCTCCCTTTGCTTTTCAGGGTGCTGGCGCTACGTCTGCACGTGACTACAGCCCGGCGAATGTCGGCAACGACGCCTCGGCCCGGCCTTGGGAGCGTCCGGGTGCTGCGTTTGAATCGACGCCAGCATTGGCTTCCACCACTGCGTCTGGCGGCTCGATGATTGGCTCTGGGCTCATGGGTTCACAGTCTTGGGGTGTGCCAGCCGGTTTTGATGCCGATGGCTTCTTAGCAGCTTGCAAGACTAATTTCGTGACCTTGCAAGACGCTTGGGACCGCTCTGACATCAGCTCACTGCGGGCCATGATGACAGACGACATGCTGGCCCAAATCAAGAGTCAATTGGCCGAACGCGAGTCGCACACCGGCGGCGTCTTCAACAAAACCGACGTGTTGCGTTTGGATGCGCAGTTGCTGGGTATCGAGGAGTTGGCAGACGTTTACATGGCCAGCGTTGAATTCTCCGGAATGATCCGCGAAGACGCATCGGCCGGCCCGAGCCCGTTCCGCGAAGTCTGGAACATGACCAAGCAGCGCAATGGCGCTGGCGGTTGGTTGGTGGCGGGTGTTCAAGCCCTGCAATGATCTGACCGGTCATTTTTCCGTCAAAATCGGGGACGTATGAATACATCGTCCCCTTTTTCTTTTCTGGAATCCTTCGCTCAACACCTGCAACCGCCCACTTGGCTGGTCGCCGAGGGTCAGCAGCGTTTGGTGTTGTTTCTCAACCATGTTTTGCTGCAGGAAAAAGAGGCGCAAATGCGCCTCGCCCGCAAAAAGGGCAGCGTGATTCATTTGCGCTGGGGCGCTTTTGCGCTTGACTTGTTGATCACCCCGGCGGGCCTGACGGACCGCGCGCCTGCAACGCTGCCAGCCGACCTGACGCTGTCGGTGGCGATGGAATCGCCTTGGGTCGTGGCGCAGTCGGTGCTCGAAGGCAAGGCCCCGCCGGTCAAGATTGAAGGCGATGTGCAATTGGCCGCCGAATTGGGCTGGTTGGCAGACAACTTGCGCTGGGATGTCGAAGAAGACCTGTCGCGCCTCCTGGGTGACGTGCCGGCGCATGCCATTGCCGGGGCTGGCCAGCGTTTGCTGGCGGCGCTGCGCGACTTCGTGGCGCGTGCACCGCGGCCACCTTTTGCAGCCGGCCGTGAGGGCACAGAAACCGCCACCCCAGCCACCACCTCAGCCCATCAGGCAGGCGCATGAGCCGGCTTTTCCGCGGTATTTTCATCGTCTGGACGGTGCTTCGCTTCGGTCTGGACGAACTGGTTTTGTCGAGTTTTGAAAAGCCTTGGATCCGTCTGCTGACCCGCATCGTCTCGCTCGGACGCAACCTGAAGGCGCCGCGGGGTGAGCGCTTGCGGCTGGCGTTGGAGCGACTCGGTCCGATCTTCGTCAAGTTCGGTCAAGTCATGTCGACCCGCCGTGATTTGCTGCCGACCGACATTGCTGACGAATTGGCGCGTTTGCAAGACCGCGTGCCACCGTTTGAGTCGTCAGTCGCTGTGGCCATCATCGAGACTGCCTTTGGCCGTTCGATTGACAAAATCTTCGCCAGCTTTGAGCGCACACCGATCGCCAGTGCCTCGATTGCCCAAGTGCACTTTGCGGTCTTGCCCGATGGGCGTGAAGTGGCCGTCAAGGTCTTGCGGCCCAACATGCTGCCAGCGATTGAAAAAGACCTGGCGCTGATGCGCATGATGGCGGCTTGGCTCGAAAACCTGTCAACCGACGGCAAGCGCCTGAAGCCACGCGAAGTGGTGGCTGAATTTGACGCTTATTTGCATGAAGAGCTGGACTTGCTGCGCGAAGCTGCCAACGCGGCCCAGCTGCGCCGCAATATGCAGGGCCTGAATTTGGTGATGATTCCAGAGATTGTTTGGGACTTTTGCATGCCCAATGTGATGGTCATGCAGCGCATGAAGGGCGTGCCGATCAGCCAGGTGCAGCGTCTGCGCGACGCTGGCGTGGACATTCCCAAGCTGGCCCGCGATGGCGTCACGATCTTTTTCACGCAGGTCTTTCGCGATGGGTTTTTTCACGCCGACATGCACCCGGGCAACATCCAGGTGAGTTTGGAGCCGGCCACCTTTGGCCGCTACATCTCGCTTGATTTCGGCATCGTCGGGACCCTCACCGAGATCGACAAAGAATACCTGGCGCAAAACTTCATTGCTTTTTTCCAGCGCGACTACAAACGCGTGGCCGAACTGCACATTGAGTCCGGCTGGGTGCCAGCGCGGACCCGTGTCGACCAGCTTGAGTCGGCCATTCGTGCCTGTTGCGAGCCTTATTTTGACCGGCCGCTGAAAGAAATTTCACTTGGACTGGTGCTGATGCGCTTGTTCCAAACCTCGCGGCGCTTTCAGGTCGAGATCCAGCCGCAGTTGGTGCTGCTGCAAAAAACGCTGCTCAACATCGAGGGCTTGGGCCGAGAGCTCGATCCTGAGCTCGATTTGTGGAGCACGGCCAAGCCCTTCCTTGAAAAATGGATGCGGGAGCAGGTCGGCCCAGAAAAATTACTGGCTGAACTCAAGGCCGAAGCGCCGACTTACGCCAAGTTGTTGCCAGCCTTGCCGCGTTTGTTCCATCAGTTCCTCAAGACGCAATCGACCGGTCATCGGCGCGAACTTGTCGAACTGTTGGCCGAGCAAAAACGCACCAACAGGCTGCTGCAGGGACTGGTTTATGGCGGCTTGGGTTTTGCCCTCGGGCTGCTGGCTATGCAAGTGGTGCTGCGCCTGCGGCTGTTTTGAGCGGCGGCGTGTCAAAGGGCAGCGCCTATAATTGAAGGTTTGCATCCTGACGCTCATTTGCAGGCTGCCCAACTCATCCTAAATCACTTAGCGCTATGCCAATTTACGCCTACAAATGCGAGTCCTGCGGGCATGCCAAGGACGTATTACAAAAACTCTCGGACCCGCTGCTGACCGATTGTCCGCAGTGTGGTGCGCCGGCTTTCAAAAAGCAGCTCACCTCAGCCGGCTTTCAGCTCAAAGGCTCCGGTTGGTACGTGACTGACTTTCGTGGTGGCGACTCGGGCGCCCCTAAGGCCAAGGACGGCGTGTCTCCTGGGGCATCAACGTCTGATGCGCCAGCCGCCAGCGCAGCGCCAGCGCCCAAAGCCGACAGCGCTGCTGCCGCGCCGGCGCCCAGCGCTGCGGCTGCCTCGGCCCCTGCAGCGGCTGCCTCTGGCAAAGCCGACTGATGGCTGCCGTGCGCCGCTGGCTGCTGGCTGGCTTGCTGGTGCTGGTGCCGCTGGCGATCACGGCGGCGGTACTCGACTGGATCGTCAGCACGCTCGACCAGACCCTGCAAATACTGCCTCTGTCATGGCATCCGGACCGTTTGATTGGCTTTCACATACCCGGCTTTGGCGTCTTGCTGGCGCTGGCGATCGTTTTGATCATCGGCGCCGTCGCGAGCAATTTTTTAGGCCGCAAACTGGTCGGCTGGTGGGACGCTTTGCTGGGTCGCATTCCCATCGTCCGGTCGATTTACTCCAGCGTCAAACAAGTCTCTGACACTTTGTTCTCAGAGAATGGCAACGCCTTTCGCAAGGCGCTGCTGATCCAGTGGCCGCGTGAAGGCGTCTGGACGATTGGTTTTCAGACCGGCACGCCCGGCGGTGATGTCGTCAACCATCTGGTCGGCGAGTACCTCAGTGTCTATGTGCCGACCACGCCGAACCCGACCGGTGGTTACTTTGTGATGTTGAAAAAATCAGACTGCATTGAACTCAAGATGAGTGTCGATGAAGCGCTGACTTATGTGATCTCTATGGGCGTTGTGGCCCCCGGCAGTTCAGCTACCCACAAACCACTCTAATTCTTGTGCCGCAGCTTCTTCTGGAAGCTGCGCCCTTGTCCCCTTCGCGAAATCCGTTAACCGTTAACCGTAAAGCAATCTCCGTATGTCCAACGCCTCCAAAATGCGCTCCCACTATTGCGGTCTGGTGACCGATGCCCTGCTGGGCGAAACTGTCACCCTGTGCGGTTGGGTCAATCGCCGACGTGACCACGGCGGCGTGATCTTCATTGACCTGCGCGACCGCGAAGGGTATGTGCAGGTGGTTTGCGACCCAGATCGCGCTGACATGTTCAAAGTCGCGGAAGTCGTGCGCAACGAGTTCTGCGTTCAGATCAAGGGCTTGGTGCGCGCGCGTCCCGACGGCACGGTCAACGACAGTCTGAAAAGCGGCAAGATCGAAATTTTGTGCCATGAACTGACGGTGCTGAACGCCAGCGTCACGCCACCGTTCCAGCTGGATGATGACAACTTGTCGGAGACCACGCGGCTGACGCATCGGGTGCTGGACCTGCGCCGCCCTTACATGCAGAACAACCTGATGCTGCGTTACCGCGTGGCGATGGAGACCCGCAAGTTCCTCGACGCCAATGGTTTCATCGACATCGAAACACCGATGCTGACGAAAAGTACGCCTGAAGGTGCGCGCGATTACTTGGTGCCTAGCCGCGTCAATGAAGGCCATTTTTTCGCCTTGCCGCAAAGCCCGCAGTTGTTCAAGCAGTTGTTGATGGTGGCCGGTTTTGACCGCTACTACCAGATCACCAAATGCTTTCGCGACGAAGAC
>JABMMH010000185.1 GCA_013205645.1 Polaromonas sp.
GGGAGCGCAGGCTGATGTGAGCGTTGCTCAGCCAGCCTTGCAGGCACCTCTCGCTGCAGCCTATTTCCTGCCAACTCAAACAGCTTTGAGTCAGCCGCAGTCGGTTGTCTCTCCGGTAGCGACCGAGCCGTTGACGGTGTTGGAAGACCTCAACTTGACGCCGGCGGCAACGCCCGTCATGGCCGCTTATTTCTTGTCAAACCAGCCTGTGCTCACCCAGCCCGTCCATCTTCAAACCCCCGTCGCAGCTGGTTTGCCGGTGATGTCCGGACTCGGCACACCGGCAGAAGTCAAAAATGCCGCGCTGGCGAGTGTTGCTGCCACAGAGCTGGCCTGGCAGGTGACAAAACCGCCGGCTCAACCGGCCTTGACAAACGTTGCGGCGGTCGGCGACGTCAAGCCGGTCAGCGCTGACGATTCCATGCAAGACGCCTTGCGCGTTCAGTTGTTGCTGCCGCGTGAGGCGGTGACCGCCTTGACGCGCCGGCTGGCCACGATGACTGGCAACGGCCAAGCGCAGGTCTGGGGCAATCTCGCGGCAGGTGCGGTGGCCACTGCCGGTCAAACCCCATTGAACACTTTGAACATGCGCGAGTTCTTCACCCCCGCAGGGCCGTTGGCTGAGCCGACGGATGCAACCGATGCCGCCGACGCTTTGCAGGCCAGCGATGCGGACAGCGTGGCGACCTTGCCGACCGACGGCAGCCGCAAGGCCTCGGGCTCATTGACTTTGACGCCTGAAGCGGTCGCTCCGAGTCAGGCTGGCCAACGCGCTGAGCATTACCAGCAGCTGGCCGATAGGTTGGGCCAAGCGCTCGGCCAACGGCTGCAGGCGCAGATTGAGCGCGGCGAATGGAAGATGCAAATGCGCATGGACCCGGCCAGTCTAGGCCGGATTGACCTTGAGCTGCAGATGCGCTCCGGTGGCCTTGACGCGATCTTCCGCTCAGACAACCCGCTCACGCGCGAACTGATCGCCCAGGGTCTGCCCAAGTTGCGTGACAGTTTGTCGCAATCAGGCACGGCAGTTGCTAATGTCTGGGTGAATGGAGATTCCGCGGGTCAATCTGGCGGAAATCCGACACCTTCCCGAACGCCTCGCAGCAGTTCCCAAAACCCAAGCGATGCTGACGGCGGATCGGGCCAATCGACAGCTGCGGCGTTACCGGTTGCCGGTGTTCGTCAAGGCGGTTCAAGCAGCGCGTTGGACGTACTGGCTTGAGCCGAGGCAGAAATTTATCCTATCGTTTAAACGAGGTGTCACATGGTTGATGAAGTTGTTGAAGCAGAACCGAAACCCAAGAAACCGATTCTCTTGATCGTCGGCGGCATCGTTGTCTTGCTCTTGCTGGTGGTCGGTGCCGTGGTCGGAACGCTGTTTGCGACCGGCTTTTTCAAAGCCAAGCCAGTGCTGACGGCAGAGCAAATGCTGGAAGGGGACTCGCACGGCGCAGCGGCTTCTGGAGCCGATACCCATGGCGCCCCAGCCAAAGCCGGCGGCAAAGACGCCGCCCCCACCAAGCAAACGAAAAAGTCGCCGGAGTTGACGCGTTTTGACTACAGTTATTTGAAACTCGAAAACGACTTCTTGTCCAACCTGTCTGGCTCACGCAAGGTCATGTCGGTGCAAATTGCCATCATGACGCGCTATGACAAGCGCGTGATTGACAACGTCAAAAAGCATGAAATGGCACTCCGCTCGGTGATCTTGGATGTCATGCGCCAGACGGTTGAAGCCGACCTGCTCAAGCCAGACTTTCGCAAAGAATTGGCGGTTCGGATTCGTGATGCGATGAACACCTTGCTCGAAAAATACGAAGATTTTGGTGGCATCGAAGAGGTGTATTTCACCACTTTCGTCACCCAGTAAAAGCCGCTTTTCGCCGACTCCATAGCCCCCGCATTCTGAACAGACCATGGCCAACAATTTGCTGACCCCCGAAGAGCTTTCGGCACTCGCCGAAGGCGTCAACGACGGCACCATCCCAGTCGACACCGGCTACAACACGTCGGCTCGCGTCAGAAAGCACGACCTCGCCAGCGAGGACAGCAGTCTGGGTGTGAACGTCGCTTCGATTGACATGATCAACGAGCGCTTTGTGCGCTTGTTCCGTCTGGGTTTGCTGGAAATGCTGCGCAGCAGTCCGCGTGTCAACCCGACCCATGTGCAGATCGTGCGCTTTGGGGATTACCTCAAAGACCTGCGGGCTCCGCTGTCGGTGAACGTCGTGCGCATGAACCCACTGCGCGGTTATTCCATCGTGGTGATAGACCCGGTGGTGGTTTTCAGTTCGCTGGACAGTTTTTTTGGCGGCTTTGGCCGGGGTGTTGGTGAACTGCCGTCGAGCCGGCCTTTCACGCCGACCGAAACCCGCATCATCAACATGATTCTGGATGTTTTCTTTCGCTCGCTGAAAGAAGCTTGGTCGCCCTTGATCGAGATTGACTTTGAATTGGTCAGCTCAGAGATCAATCCGCAGTTCGCACAAATTGCCGACGAAAACGACCTCGTCATCTTGACCCGTTTTGAAACCGAAGGCGGTCCGCAGACGCAGGGTTTCATTGACCTGGTGTATCCGTATTCATCGCTCAAACCGGTGCGTGACCTGCTGCGCAGCCGGGTTCAAACCGGTGACGGCAACGAAGAGTCCGACAACCAGTGGCGCGACGACCTTGGCAACGCCGTCGACAGCGCCAGCCTAGAGATGCGGGTGCTGCTCGGCTCGTTCGAAGGCAGCTTCAAGACCATCGAAAACATGCAAGCCGGTGATGTGCTGTATTTCAAGAAACCCGAACTGGCACGCCTCTTGATCAACGATGTTCCCGCCTTTGACGTGCAGGTTGGGGCGCTTGGCACCCAGACCGCCGTGCAAATTGACCGCGCCGTGATCCCCGGCATGCAATGACCTTTCAGGAACCCGACATGACTGATAACACCCTCGAAAAATCCGCTGGCAACGGTGCCAATTCATCCCAGATCAACCCTGACGTGTTGCAGAACATCACCGTCACGCTGTCGGTGGAAGTTGGTCGCGCCATGATCAAAATTCGCGATTTGATGCGCCTGACGCAGGGCAGTGTGGTCGAGTTGGACCACATCGCCGGCGAGCCACTGGACTTGCTGGTCAACAAAACCGTCGTCGCCCAAGGCGAGGTGGTGCTGGTCAATGACCGTTACGGCATTCGCCTGACCCGTGTTGTGCCGGCCTCTGAACGCATGAAAAACCTCTGATCATGGCGACGGGTCTCTCGGGCATGGACATGCTTCGTTTTGCCGGCAGCTTGGTGCTGGTGCTGTGTCTTTTGGGCGGCTTGCTGTGGGGCCTCAAGCGCATGCAAGCGGGTGTCCGGCTCAGCGGCGGCGCGCGGCAATTGCACGTGATTGAAGCGGTCAGCGTCGGGCCACGTCAAAAAATCGCCTTGGTGCGTGTGGGTAACCGTGAAGTGCTGGTCGGTGTGTCGCCGACCCAGCTGACGGCCTTGGGCAGCTGGCCTGCTGCTGTGGATGATTCGGAGTTGGTTGATGTCTCGTAATGTGTGGCGCCATCTGGGCGTTTTTCTGCTGCTGGTGTTGCCGCTGGCGGCTTGGTCGCAAGGCTTGCCATTGCTGAATGTGACGGGTGGCGGCGCCAAAGGCACGCAATACAGCTTGACGCTGCAACTGCTGGCCTTGATGACCACCTTGACGGTGCTGCCGTCACTGCTGCTCATGATGACCTCGTTCGTGCGCATCATCATCGTCATGTCTTTGCTGCGCCAAGCGCTCGGCACTGGTCAGACACCGCCCAACACCGTGCTGGTGGGCTTGTCGCTGTTCCTCACGCTGTTCATCATGCAGCCGGTGTTGACCGACGTTTACCAAAACGCCTTGGCGCCGTATTTGCAAAACGGCCTTGACTTCGACAAGGCGCTTGCCGCTGCCGAAGCGCCGATCCGTAAGTTCATGATGGCGCAAACCCGCGGTGACGACATCGCGCTGTTCATGCAGATCGCCCGCAAAGGCGAGCCGCTGAGCCCTGAGACCGTGCCGTTCACGACGCTGGTGCCAGCCTTCATCACGTCTGAGCTGAAAAGCGCTTTCACGATTGGTTTTTTGATCTACATCCCCTTCGTGGTGATTGATCTGATTGTCGCCAGTGTATTGATGTCGATGGGCATGATGATGTTGTCGCCAATGATGATTTCAATGCCTTTCAAGCTGATGCTGTTTGTGCTGGTCGATGGCTGGGGTCTGATCATGGGATCGCTCGCCGCCAGTTTTGTCACTACCTGAGGAACCCGTCACATGGACGCTTCTACCGTTGTTGAAATAGGCACCCAGGCTCTCTGGATGACCGTGCTCATCTCGGCGCCGCTGCTCGGCATGGCGCTGGCAGTGGGTCTGGTGGTCGGCATCATCCAGGCGGCAACGTCTGTCAATGAAGCCACCTTGAGTTTTATTCCCAAGTTGGCCGCCATGGCGCTGACGCTGGCCGTGGTCGGCGGTTGGCAAATCGCCATGATGGTCGACTACACGCGCAGTATCTTTTTGCGCATTCCGACACTTTTCGTCTGACCATGAACGTCACAGCCGTCGATATCGTTGAGCGCTTTTATGCGTTCTTGTGGCCGATGCTGCGGATTTCGGCTTTGCTGTTGGCTGCGCCTATTTTTTCATTGTCAGCAGTGACGGTGCGCATTCGGGTCTTGTTGGCACTGGCGCTCTCGGTGATGATTTATCCGATGTTCGACTGGCCGGTGATTGACCCATTGTCTGCACCCGGCCTGCTGGAGATTTTGAATCAGTTGGTGATTGGGGTGTTCATGGGTTTGATGCTGCAAATTGTCACCGCTGCGGTGGTGGTGTCTGGGCAGGCGGTGTCTAACGCGATGGGTTTGTCGTTGGCCAGTTTGATTGACCCCAACTTAGGCAACGTGCCGGTCATCGCTCAATTTTTGTTGATCTTGTCGACCCTTATTTTTGTCAGCTTAGGGGGGCACGCCATGCTGCTGGCGCTGGTGATCGAAAGCTTTGCGAGCTTGCCCGTCGGGCGCTCCTTGATCGATCAAATCGCTTACGGGCAGTTGGTCAGTTGGAGCTCGATGATGTTTTTAGGCGCTGTGTTGACCGCCTTGCCGGTGATGGTGACGCTGCTGTTCATCAGTGTCGGCTTGGGCGTGGTCACGCGGGCGGCGCCGAGTTTGAATATTTTTTCAGTCGGTCTGCCGGCCACCATCGTCGCCGGATTCTTCGTGCTGATTGTGTCCTTGGGCAGCATTGGTTCGCGGATTCAGTGGCTCTGGTTGCAAGGCTTAACGCAGATTCGCGTGCTGGTGGGTATCCCTTGATGGCACTCTTTTTTAACGTGATTCACTTCAACGCTTATGTCTGACACTGGCGCAGAAAAGACCGAAGAACCCACCGCGCGGCGCATCAAACGCTCGCGCGATGACGGCCAAGTCGCGCGTTCAACCGAGCTACCAGCAGCTGCCGTGATGATCGCCGCGGTGCTGACCATATTGATGATGGGCGGCGTTTTTGCATCGCGTCTGGGCGACATGCTGATCGACAGCTTCACCTTTGACCGCCGAACGCTCGACACACCGAGCCTGTTGCCGGCCACCTTTGCCACGCAATTGCTGGAGGCTTTGCTGCTGGTGCTGCCGGTGATGGCGGTCACCGCCGTGGTGGCGATTTTGGCCTCGGGTGTCACCGGTGGTTATCACTTCTCCATGAAAGCCGTCGCGCCTAAGTTCTCCAAGCTCAGCCCCGCCGCAGGTTTCAAACGCATGTTCGGCTCGCGTGCTGCCGTGGAACTGCTCAAGTCCTTGGCTAAGTTTTCTTTGGTAGCGGGCGTTCTGTGGGCGCTGGTCGAACGTCATATGGTGGAGTTGATTCACCTTGGCAGCATGGATCTGCAGCCCGCCTTGGCCGCTGCCGGCAGCTTGATCACGCATGCCGCCTTGTGGCTCACGCTCAGCTTGGTCTTGATTGCCTTGATCGATGCGCCTTACCAGAAATGGTCTTACATCAAGCGTTTGCGCATGACCAAGCAAGAGGTCAAGGACGAGATGAAGGACATGGAAGGTCGGCCTGAGGTCAAGCAACAAATCCGCCGCCGTCAGCGTGAAATGGCCAACGGCCGGATGATGCAAAAGGTCAAAGACGCCGACGTCGTGATCACCAACCCAGAACACTTTGCGATCGCACTGTCTTACGACCCGACCGCCGATGGCGCACCGATTCTGCTGGCCAAAGGGGCTGACCACATGGCAGCGCTGATTCGCGAAGAAGCCAAAAAGCACGGCGTCGAGATGTTTGCCTCGCCGCAGTTGGCGCGTGCGCTGTACTTCACCACCGACGTCGACAAGCCGATCCCCGAAGCGCTCTACCACGCGGTCGCCCCGGTCATCGCCTATGTTTTCAGCTTAGCGCAAGTGCGGCCAGGCGTCGAGCCGATGGCACGGCCCCGTCCGAAAATTCCGCCGTCAATGCGCTTTAATGCCAAGGGTGAACTTGAAACCCCTGTGGAGCGCAAAACATGAGTGAATTAACCGCCAGCATGACGGCCGGTGAGGTGGGCTTGCCGCCGCTGTTTTTTCGGGCGGCCGATCGCTTTCGGCTTGAGGGATGCGTGGCGGGCTTGGTCCGCGACGG
Organism: Polaromonas sp.; assembly: GCA_013205645.1. Taxonomy (GTDB): domain Bacteria; phylum Pseudomonadota; class Gammaproteobacteria; order Burkholderiales; family Burkholderiaceae_C; genus Polaromonas. The sequence goes on from JABMMH010000185.1 coordinate 6,638, forward strand.
CCGCAGTTTGGCGCTGTCCAGCAACCGTGAGGCCGCGTTAGACCACTACAGCCGCTTGCTGATCGCCCGCTTGCGCGAAAGCTCGCCGCTGAGTCCACTGGAAGTCTATTTTCCGGCTGACACGGCCGCCATGTTGACGCGTTTCAATGACGTGTTGGCGGCGCAGTCGGTGCAGCAAGCCATGCAGATGCCGGGGCTTGACTCGCCGCCCCGCATCTGGATAGTGCATGACGCTGGCGCTTTGGCCGACCACGAAGTCAAGTTGTTGGCGCGTCTGGTGCAAAACTTTCCGGGCGCGAACATCCGCATCGTGTTGTTGCTAGGCACCAGCACCCAAAGCCGCAAGGTGTTTGACTCGTTTGACAGGCGCATGTTGCGCTGGGACATTGAAGCGCCGACCGCCGAACAAGCCGAGGTCATGCTGCTCCAAGGCCGTGAAGACGGCTGCGAAGGAGCCGTTACAGCCTTGCTTAAAAAACTCGAATCACCGGCCCACGGTGCCCGCGCCACGGCTGACCC
>JABMMH010000186.1 GCA_013205645.1 Polaromonas sp.
ATGCTGACGCAGTAAACCGGAAAGCCGTGAATGAAGTTGGTGGTGCCGTCCAGCGGGTCAATGATCCAGACGAATTCTGAATCTTTGGCGCCTTGCTCGCTGCCCGATTCCTCCGCCAGAATGCCGTGGCCGGGGTAGGCCGTCAGCAATGTCTCAATGATGATGGCTTCTGCGGCCTGATCGATCTCAGTGACGAAGTCATTGGTCTGCTTGACCGAGACACGAACTGATTCAACATCAAGCGCGGCGCGGTTGATGATGGCGCCAGCGGCGCGCGCAGCCTTGACGGCCACGTTGAGCATGGGGTGGAGATTGGACATAAGCAGTAAGAAAGAGCGGGAGGGCTGCAGACCGGTGACCGGCGGGCAGGTGACAATAGCGCCATTTTAAGGGGCTTCAGCCCCAAAAGCCCATGAAAACCCGATTTATCCTCATCAACACCAGTCATGCCGGCAATGTGGGCGGCACCGCACGCGCCATGAAGGTGATGGGTTTCACGGATTTGGTGCTGGTGGCGCCGCGCTGGCCGAACGTGTTGAACCGTGAAGAAACCATCCAGCGCTCGAGTGGTGCGCTGGATATTTTGAAGAATGCCCGCGTGGTCGAGACGGTGGAAGAAGCCCTAGACGGCATGACCCATTTGTGTGCCACGGCCATGACGCCACGTGACTTTGGCCCACCCACGGTGACGCCGCGCGCCCACTTTGCTGCGTTGACTTCTCCCGCCGCGCAAGAGGCTGGACAGCGCCCCGAGTCTGTGGCTTTCTTGTTTGGCTCTGAGCGCTTTGGCATGCAAAACGAAGACGTATACCGTTGTCACGCTTGTTTGAGTATTCCGACCGACCCGAATTTTGGCTCGCTGAATTTGGCGGCGGCGGTGCAACTGATTGCCTACGACTGGCGCGAGGCCTTGGGCGGTTTTGCTGTGCAGTCCGCCACGGCGCCCGCGCGGCAAGCCGATGCCGCTGAAGTGGCTGGCATGCTCAAGCACTGGGAGCAGGCCTTGGCTGAGATTGGTTTTCTGGACCCGCAAGCGCCAAAAAAACTCATGCCACGACTGAACCAGCTGTTCAACCGCGCACATCTCTCCAGTGAAGAAATCCATATCTTGCGCGGTGTTGCCAAGGCCATGTCGCAAGCAGCCAGCAAGTCAGACACGGCATTGGCCGCCGTATTGCCCTTAGCGCCAACGGAAACTTTCGACGCCAAGTAGACTCTTCAATATGTTTTCCCGACTCCGCTCCGACGTCCAGTGCATTCTTGAACGAGACCCAGCCGCCCGCACGGCTTGGGAAGTGCTGACCTGCTACCCCGGCATCCACGCCTTGCTCTTGCATCGCCGTGCGCATTGGTGCTGGAACCACGGGCTGAAGTGGCTGGGGCGGTTTATCTCGCACACGGCGCGCTGGCTGACAGGGATTGAAATTCATCCGGGGGCCAAAATCGGCAGCTGTGTCTTTTTTGACCATGCCATGGGCGTGGTGGTCGGTGAGACCGCTGAAATTGGCGACGGCTGCACGATTTACCAAGGCGTGACGCTGGGCGGCACCTCTTTGTACAAGGGCACCAAGCGGCACCCGACGCTGGGCCGCAACGTGGTGGTCGGGGCTGGCGCACAGGTGCTGGGTGGCTTCACGGTGGGCGACGGTGCCCGCATCGGTTCTAACGCGGTGGTGGTCAAACCAGTGCCTGCGGGTGCCACGGCCGTTGGCAATCCGGCCCGCATCATTCAGGCAGAGGCGGCCGTGAAGCGCGAAGAAGCGGCCAGTCAGATGGGTTTTTCGGCCTACGGCATCACGCAAAACGACGACCCGGTGTCGCAGGCCATGCGCGGTTTGATTGACAACGCGGCAGGCCATGAACAGCAGATTGCCTTGCTCTGGCAGGCGATTGAAAAACTCTCAGCTTCGCCATCAGTGCTCGGCAAAGACTGCATTCCAAACGACGCTGCGCGTAAAGAAAATTTTCCAGCCGACAAGCTCAATCAGCTCATCGGCAAGTAAAACGCAGGCGGCTTGTTAAGCGGCAGGCCGGATGGCTGACTTGGGCCGGAAGGCCTTGCAGACCTCGGCTCGGGTTTCCAGATACGGCCCGCCGATCAAATCAATGCAGTAGGGCACGGCGGCGAAAATACCGGGCATGATGCTGTCACCGCCCTCGTTGCGCAGGCCTTCGAGCGTTTCCTGAATCGCTTTCGGTTGGCCGGGCAAATTCAAAATCAGACTCTGGTCGCGGATCACGGCGCACTGGCGCGACAAAATGGCAGTCGGCACAAACTTCAAGCTGATCTGCCGCATTTGCTCACCAAAGCCGGGCATTTCCTTGTGGCCCACAGCGAGGGTTGCTTCTGGCGTCACATCGCGCAGGGCCGGGCCAGTGCCGCCGGTGGTCAGCACCAAGGAACAACCGGCGTTCACCAGCTCAATCAACGCGGCGCTGATGCCGGCTTGCTCATCGGGAATCAAGCGTGCGTCAAATTCGATGGGGTTGTGCAGCGCACGCGTCAGCCAGTTTTTCAGGGCGGGCAGGCCTTTGTCTTCATAGACGCCGGCAGACGCACGGTCGCTGACCGAGACGATGCCGATGCGCACCGGCTCAAAGCAACCGGCCTCAAGATTTGACATGCGCCATCTTTTCTTTGATCAGCTGAAAAATCTCGCGATACGACTTGCCGTGGCGTGGCACTTCACCCGGTGTTTCGGGTTGCATGTCTTTGCGGACTTGGCGGATGAGCGCGCGCATTTGTTGTGAATCGGTATCGGTATAGGTGTTGAGCCAATCGCTCAGCGCGCCATCTTCGGCGATCAACTTGTCGCGCCACTGCTCAGCCAAGTGCAGCGACAGCGTCAGCTGGCCCGAACCGTTGGTTTGCTCGTTGATGGCTTCACGGATCGGCTCGGGGTCAAGCGGGCGCATCAGCTTGCCGATGAATTGCATTTGCCGCCGCCGACCTTCGAAGTGGGTGATCTTCTTGCAGTCTTTGATGGCGTCGAGCAGCTTTTCGGGCAGGTTGAGCCGTTTGATGAGGTCAGGGCGGAGCGTGAGCAACGCCTCTCCCAAGACCTGCTTTTCGCCGGCCTCGGCTTTGAGTTGGGTTTTGCTAGGGGGGCCCGGCTCTTCAGCCAGAATTTCTTCGGGCTTGACGAAGCGTCCGTTGGACCAATAGCCTTTGATAGTCTTGTTGTTCATTGCAGTCAGTATCATAGCGACCCATGACCCAAAAAACACTGAAGCGTTCCCCGCGAGATCCACATCTGATGGCGCAGCCCGAATCGGGCTTCAGTTATCACCGGGATTTCTTTGAAGATTTGGTCGACAGCGCCTTGTCTCACGCCACCAAAATTGGCGCCACGGACGCCGCGGCAGAGGCCTCTGAGGGTTGCGGCCTGAGCGTCAGTGTGCGCAAGGGCGAGCTTGAAAACGTTGAGCGGAATCGCGACAAGTCGCTGGGCGTCACAGTCTACGTCGGCCAAAAACGCGGCAACGCCTCAACCAGCGATTTCTCTAAAGCAGCCATCGAACAAACCGTGCAAGCGGCCTACGACATCGCCCGCTTCACCGCCACAGACAAAACCTCGGGCTTGCCGGCTGATCGCGATATCTCGCGCAAGCACCTTGACCTTGATTTGTTCCATCCTTGGGCGATCAACTCGGCGCAAGCCGCGGAGCTGGCGCTCGAATGCGAAGCCGCCGCCATGAGCACCAGCCGCCTGATCACCAACAGCGAAGGTGCTGGCGTGTCGGCACAGCAAAGCCATTTTTTCAGCGCACACACGCGGGGTTTTCGCGGTGGGTATGCCAGTTCGCGGCACAGCATTTCAGTCTCGCCGATTGCCGGCAAAGGCAGTCAGATGCAGCGTGACGCTTGGTACAGCTCGATGCGTGACGCGGCCGACTTGGCCAGCCCGCAAGCGGTTGGCCGCTACGCTGCAGAGCGCGCTTTGTCCCGTTTGAAAAGCCGAAAAATCCCCACCACGCAATGCGCTGTGTTGTTTGAGTCGCCGCTGGCGTCGGGTCTGCTGGGCGGCTTTGTGCAAGCCATCAGCGGCGGCGCGCTGTACCGCAAGAGCACCTTCTTGTTGGACAGCTTGGGCAAGGCAGCCTTTCCGACACACATCGACATCAGCGAAGACCCGCACGTGCTAAAAGGCAAAGGCAGCGCACCCTTCGATGACGAGGGCGTGAAAACCAAGGCGCGCCAAATTGTCGATGGCGGCATGGTGCAAGGCTACTTTTTGAGCACCTACTCAGCCCGCAAACTCGGCATGCGCACGACTGGCAACGCCGGCGGCTCGCATAATTTGGTGATGACCAGCCGCAAGACGCGCGCTGGTGACGATCTCGATGCCATGCTGAAAAAGCTCGGCACCGGTTTGTTCGTCACAGAATTGATGGGCCAAGGCGTCAATTACGTGACCGGCGACTACTCGCGCGGTGCGTCAGGCTTCTGGGTCGAGAACGGCCAGATCGCCTTTCCGGTTGAAGAAATCACCATTGCCGGCAACCTGAAAGACATGCTCATGGGCATTCAAGCCGTGGGCGCTGACGCCTACAACTACGGCGCCAAAACCGTGGGTTCGATTCTGGTGAACCGGATGAAGGTGGCGGGGTCCTGATTTTGACCGTGTGCCGGCTTAGCCAGCCAGCGCAGCCTTCACAGCCGCCGAGACTTGGCCCATGTCGGCCTTGCCGGTCAGCTGTGCTTTAACAGCCGCCATGACCTTGCCCATGTCGCCGGGTCCCGTGGCACCCAGTTCGGTGACGATGGCCTTGACGGCCGCGCTGACTTCGTCTGCGCTCATGCGGGCGGGCAGGTAAGCCTGCAGAATTTTCATCTCAGCGGCTTCTTTGTCGGCCAAGTCGGTGCGAGCGGCTTTTTGGAAGGCTTCGATGGAGTCTTTGCGCTGCTTGATGAGTTTGTCGACGATGGCGACCACAGCGACGTCGTCTTGCATCACACGGTCGTCCACTTCTTTTTGCTTGATCGCCGCCAGCAGCAGGCGAATGGTGCCCAAACGCTCAACGTCTTTGGCCCGCATGGCGGTTTTCATGTCTTCGGTGATTTGTTCTTTGAGCGTCATGGGAGTCCTTGTGTGGGCCGGTGGGCAGGGCGGTGTGGCTTAGATTTTGTGCGTAAAAAAGCCCGCTGGAGCGTCCTCAAGCGGGCTGTGCCGGATGCCAATGAAGGCTGAGCCGATCGAAAAACGATCAGTACAGTTTCTTCGGCAACTGCATGGCGCGGATGCGCTTGTAGTTACGTTTGACGGCGGCAGCCTTTTTACGTTTACGTTCGGCCGTTGGCTTCTCGTAAAACTCGCGGGCGCGCAAGTCGGTCAGCAGACCGAGTTTTTCAATAGTGCGCTTGAAGCGACGCAGTGCGACGTCAAACGGCTCGTTGTCTTTTACACGGATAGTGGTCATCGATGAATGGATCCAATTGGATGCACCTTCAATTGATCTGATCAGGATCAGGTCAGGCGCGGGTTTGCTAGCAAAGCCTTGGATTATAGCCAGAGAAATTGGGTTTCTGGCTTTGATCGCTAGGCGGGAGATAAAAGAGCATTGATTATGGCTGCTTTCAGGGTTGTTTTGTGGGCTGATTTAGCCCGTCAAGCCAGCCTTTTTCGCGGCCATCGCTTGCGCGCAGGCAAAGCCTGACGCCCAAGCCCATTGAAAGTTGTAGCCGCCTAGCCAGCCGGTCACGTCAACAACCTCTCCAATGAAGTACAGGCCGGGCTGTGTCGATTCCATGCTTTGCGAGGACAGGTCGCGGGTGTCGACGCCGCCGGTGGTGACCTCGGCTTTTTTGTAGCCTTCGGTGCCGGTGGGTGTCAGTTGCCAGTCGGCCAGCCGCGCGGCCAGTGTTTGCAGGGCTTTGTCGGGCGCGTCGCTGATGGGGCGTTGCAGGGCTGGCTCGTCGCCGACCCAAGCGTCAGCGAGACGGCTGGGCACCAGCGCGCCGAGTTCGTTGGCGATCAGCTTGCGCGACTGGTTTTTTGCTTTTAGCAGCGTGGCGTTGAGGTCGGTGCCTGGCGCCAAGTTGATGCGCACCGGCTGGCCTTCGCGCCAGAAGCTGGAGATTTGCAGCACGGCCGGACCGCTCAAGCCGCGGTGGGTGAACAGCAAGTCTTCCGAAAAAACGACAGATTTTTTGCGTTGCTTGGGTGTGGCATCGGCCGGGTTGGTCTCGATCTGCACCGGCAGCGCCAAGCCGGCCAACTGCGCATAAGCGGCCCAGCCTGCGCCATCAAAGGTCAGTGGCACCAAGGCGGCGCGTGGCTCGACCAAGCGCAGGCCAAATTGGCTGGCGATGCGGTAGCCAAAGTCGGTTGCGCCGATCTTTGGGATCGACAGACCGCCGGTGGAAATAACCACCTGCGTGGCCTTGATCAGTCCGCGGTCGCTGTCAATTTGGTAGCCGCTGTCAAAGCTGGCGTCCCCAGTCGCTGCGCTGCGCACGTTTTTGACGCTGCACGGTTGCCAGCGCTCGACACCGCCGGCGGCACATTCGGCCAGCAGCAGGTTGATGATGTCTTCGGCCGAGCGGTCGCAAAACAGCTGGCCTTTGTGCTTTTCATGAAATGGGACTTGGTGCTTTTGCAACAGCTCAATGAAATCTTGCGGCGTGTAACGCGACAGGGCAGAGCGGCAAAAGTGCGGGTTCTCGCTCAAGAACTGCGCCGGGCTGGCTTCGCGGTTGGTGAAGTTGCAGCGGCCGCCGCCCGAGATGCGGATTTTTTCCGCGACTTTCTCGCTGTGGTCCAAGACCAGAACTTTCAAACCCAGCTGGCCGGCCACGCCCGCACAAAAAAGGCCGGCGGCGCCAGCGCCAATGATCACAACGTCAAATGAATGCATGCGGGGAGTGTATTGCTCTCCGGCACGACCGGGCGTGGAGTCAGGCGGCCCGAATAGATTCGGGGTCGGTTGATTCGGGATGTGCTGCTGCCAGCGCCAAGGCGCTGACCACGTCGCCAACCACGATGACTGACGGGCTGGCCATGCCGTTGTCTTGGATGGCAGCAGCCAGCGTGCCCAGCGTGGTGCTGATGTGGCGCTGCGTGGCCAGTGAGGCGTTTTGAATCACCACCACGGGCGTGCCCGCCGGCAAGCCGGTCAACAACTCGTCTTGAATGCGGCTTGCACCACTCACGCCCATGTAAATCACCAAAGTGAGGCGGGCGCTGTGCGCGGTGGCGGCCAAGGCTGGCCAGTCGGTGCCGGCATCGCCGGGCTTGGCGTGGCCAGTGACGAACACCACGCCGTGCGCATGTTGGCGGTGCGTCAGCGGCACGCCGAGGCTGGTCACGGCGGCCAAGCCAGCCGTGATGCCGTTGATGACTGTGACCTGAATGCCGGCGGCCTGCAAGTGCTCCAACTCTTCGCCGCCACGGCCAAAAATAAAGGGGTCACCGCCTTTGAGGCGCACCACGTTCTCGCCTTCAAGGGCGGCCATGATCATGAGTTTTTCGATGAAGGCTTGTGGTGTGGACTTGCAACCGCCACGCTTGCCGACATAGACGATGCGCGCGGTGGCCGGTGCAAAGGCGACGATTTCGTCGCTGACCAAGTCATCGACCAGCAGCACGCTGGCGGCTTGAATGGCTTTCAGCGCTTTGATGGTGAGGAGCTCAGGATCGCCCGGGCCGGCACCGACCAGCGTGCACTGGCCGCGGACGTTTTTGAAGGAGGTGTTGTCGCTGTTCATAGTTGCGATGTCAGATGCAAGATGTGTTCCACCTGTCGTGCAATCGGTCCCGGTACCGGTTCTGCGCCTGACAGAATCGACTCAATATACGCCGCAGTGCTGGCCGAATCAATGGCTTTCGGCAGCTTCGGCAAACTGACGAGCGTGCCGGCTTGGGCTGGCTGCAACTCAATGCGTTGGCCCTGCACATAACCATCCATCGGCGGTGTGCGCCGGGCATCGGCGACCACTTCGCCTTCCGTGCCGCGCAGCAGCAAGGCGTTGGCCTGCATCAGCGCCAAAGTTTGCGCCATCGAGACGGCGTATTCGGGGTGCGTGTAGCTGCTGACCACCAGCGCTTTGCCAAAGCAAGGGTTCATCAACTTGACCAAGCTGTGCGCCGGATTCCGCAGACCGACCAGACGCCGCACATCGAGCAGACGTTTCAGGCCGGGGCTCAGCAGCTCGGTTGGGGCAAAGGCCACGCTGCCGGCTTCGATCGGCGCCACAGTGGTCAGCGCCGGAATAGTCAGCGCCTGCAGCACGTCCGAGCTCAAGACCCGGGTTGATTCTGTCGCGGTGCCATGCACCAGCACAGCCAAGCCTTCGCGGGCCAGCAGCAAGGCCAGCAGGGGTGTCAAGACCGGCAGCTTTCGGGCGCCGTTGTAGCTGGGCAAAACCACCGTGCAGACAGCGCTGTCTGCCAGCGCCGGAAAGCGTTGCAAGCGCGCATGGGCCGCGTCCAAGAAGCCTGCCATCTCTTGCGGTGTTTCGCCTTTGATGCGCATGGCCAGGCAAAAGGCGCCGACTTCAAGGTCGGTCACTGTGCCGTCCAGCACTTGACCGAGCAGGTCTGCGGCCTGTTCACGGCTGAGCGAGCGCGCGCCATCTTTGCCGCGGCCAATTTCTTTGATGTAGTGACTGATTCCCATAGGCTGCGATTGTCTGCGAAGCTAGATAACCTGTGGTTATAAACTCATGCAAGGACTGGCCGCGCTGAGCGCACCAAGCGTTTGAGTTCTGGCACGCAGGAGCCGCAGTTGGTGCCGCATTTCAGCGCGCTTTGAAGCGCCTCCAAGCGTTGTGCGTCGCGCATCAAATCGGCGGCGCCGCCGGCATCTTCGTGAATCAACGCCAACTGGTCTGCGATGGCGGCATCGGTGACGTTGAAGCAGGTGCAAACCGGCTTGCCGCGGGATTGCACTGCCATCGGCGCTTTGGCGCCTGGCAGCAGCAGTTGGCGGCCGTAGGCTTGCGCTGGCAACTCTTCGAGTAGCAGTGTTTTGATCCAGGCCTCGGCGCTGGTGTCGCCGGCCAACACAAAGCCGGTGAGTTCGACCTGATCGCCTTGGCGCTCCAGCCGAGCCGTGCGGTGCTGGCCTTTTTTGAGGTCGGCGTAGCGCAGCGTGTCAGCGCCGCTCAGGCCGAGTGCTGCCTCGATGTGCGCCAGCACGCTGGCGCTGGGCGCTTCATAGCCGGCAGCGCGGAACAGCACGCCAGTGCGTTCGCGACTGCCGTCGGCCAGCGGCGTGTTGTTTGAAAACGGCACGCAACTGGTGAAAGGGAAAGCCGCCATCAGGTGTTTGAGTTGGGTCCGTGCGGACAGGGCTTCACTGGCGGGCAGCCAAGCCATGGCCAGCAGGGACCAAGGCAGTTCAGCCTTGAGAATTTTGACGGCGGCGTGCTTCAGTTCGGGCTGTTTGGAGCTAGGGCAGTAGGCCGAGGTGGTCAAGGCGTTGACCCCGGCCAGACGCTCGCCTTGGCTGGAAACGCCGCTTAAATATTCTTCACCCCAGTGCATCGCCATGAAGGCTTGGCTGACGGCGACTTCAGGTGACGCTTGCAAGGGCACCACGATGGAGCCGCGCTTGGAGGTGACGTGCACCAAGTCGCCTTCTTTGAGCAGGCGGCGCGTCATGTCTTGCACGTTCATCTGCAGCGCCGGTTCGGCCGCATGGCCAAACAAGCGGCCCAGCGTGCCGGTGCGGCTCATCCCATGCCATTGGTCGCGCAGGCGGCCGGTGGTCAGTGAAAAAGGAAAGTGCGACTCGCGCGGCTCGGTCACCGGTCGGTAAACCGTGTTGACAAAGCGCGCTTTGCCGTCAGGCGTGGGGAAAATGCCGTCTTCATACAGTCGCTGTTGGCCCACGGTTTGGCCTTCTTTCATCGGCCATTGCTGCGGCGCTTCGTCGAGCATGGCGTAGCTCATGCCGGTGATGTCGAGGTCGCGGCCACGGGTCGACTCGCGGTGTTCGTTCCAGATGGCTTCGACGCCCGCGGTTTCGTCGGTCAGCGAATAAGGGAACAGCGTTTGGCCCGTCAGGAGCCGAGACGGCAGCAACTTTTCAAGCCGCTGTGCAAAGTCTTGCGCAATCGACCAGTCATGCCGTGTTTCGCCGGGGGCTGCAACGGCGGGGCGGACGCGGCTGATGCGGCGTTCACTGTTGGTGACCGTGCCGGTTTTTTCGCCCCAGGTGGTGGCGGGCAGCAGCAGGTCGGCAAAGTCGCAGGTGCTGGCAGTCGCGAAGGCTTCTTGCACGACAACGAACTCGGCACGTTCGAGTGCGCGGCGCACGGTGGTTTGGTCTGGCATCGACTGCGCCGGGTTGGTGCAGGCAATCCACAAGGCCTTGATCTCGCCATCGGCTGCGGCTTGGAACATCTCGACCGCTGACTTGCCAGCTTGCTCAGGCACTGAGGGCAGACCCCACAAGGCGGCGACTTCCGCGCGGTGCTGCGGGTTGGCGAGGTCGCGGTGCGCGCTCAATAAATTGGACAAACCGCCGACTTCACGACCGCCCATGGCGTTCGGCTGGCCGGTCAGTGAAAACGGCCCGGCACCCGGTTTCCCAATGTGGCCAGTGGCCAGATGCAGGTTGATCAGCGCGGCATTTTTGGCGGTGCCGCTGCTGGATTGGTTCAGGCCCTGGCAGTACAGGCTGAGTGTGGCGGCAGAGGTCGCGAACAGGCGCGCGGCGGTCAGCAAATCTTCTTTGTTGATGCCGCAGGTCTGCGACACCAGCTCGGGCGTGTAGTCCCGAACCGTCGCTTTGAGCGCCTCAAAACCCGTGGTGTGCGCGGCGATGTAGGCGGCGTCCGTCCAGCCTTCCCACAACATGATGTGCAGCAAGCCGTTGAAGAGTGAGACGTCGGTGCCCGGCAGGATGGGCAAGTACAAGTCGGCGATTTCGGCGGTGTCGGTGCGGCGCGGATCACAAAAAATAATCTTCAGCGCCG